>JACPUR010000021.1 GCA_016192135.1 Candidatus Tectomicrobia bacterium
CAGGCCATCTTCGCGCGGCGGGGCGCCTTCGAGCGCATCGGGGGCTACGCCGGCCTGCCCCTCTTCGAGGACTGGGACCTCTGCACCCGCCTGAAGCGCGAGGGAAGGCTCGCGATCATCCCCGCCCCCGTCCTGACGAGCGCCCGGCGCATCGAGGCCTGGGGCAAGTGGAAGTGCTTCAAGCTCTGGTGGGGGCTCAGCCTCCTCTACGCCCTGGGCGTCCCGGCGGAGAGGCTGGCGAGGTTTTATGAGGATGTGAGGTAGGGCTATCCCCCCCTCCTCGGCGGGGGGCCGGGGGGCGGCGGGGGCGAGGGGGGCTGGCCGCCGGGCTCGTCTTTTTTCCCGGCCTCCTCGTCCTCGTCCTTCTTGTCCTTCCCGTCGCCCCGGCGGAAGCGGCTGATGTCGTCGTACATTTGGCGGAGGCGGGCCTCGGCGCGGCCGTGGACGCTCTCGGGCGGGAAGTCGCCCGTCCCGGGGTCGCGCTCCCCGGCGGGGACCCCGGTGAGGAGGGAGATGCCCTGGTCGGCGTCCCGGACGGGGTAGATGCGGAACTTCCCCGCGCGCACCGCCTCGATCACCTCGTCGCGCAGCATGAGGTTCTTGACGTTGGGCTCGGGGATGAGGACGCCCTGGTCCCCGGTGAGCCCGCCCTTCTCCTTGCAGATCTCGAAGAAGCCCTCGATCTTCTCGTTCACCCCGCCGATGGGCTGGATCTCGCCGCGCTGGTTGATGGAGCCCGTCACCGCGAGCCCCTGCTTGACGGGAAGCCCCGAGAGGCTGCTCAGGATGGCGTAGAGCTCGGTGGAGGAGGCGCTGTCTCCGTCCACGCCGCTGTAGTTCTGCTCGAAGGTGATGCTGGCCGAGAGCGCGAGGGGGCGCCGCCGGGCGTAGAGGCCGCCCAGGTAGCCCTGGAGGATGAGCATGCCCTTGTCGTGGATGCTGCCGGAGAGCTTGCTCTCGCGCTCGACGTTCACCACCCCGCGCTCGCCGATGAAGGTCTGGGCGGTGATGCGGGAGGGCTTGCCGAACACGTAGTCCCCCAGGTCCATCACCGCGAGGCCGTTCACCTGCCCGACGACCGCGCCCTGGACGTCGATGAAGAGAGTGCCCTCGAGGATGAGCTCGCGGAGGCGCTCGTCGATGAGGTCGGAGCGGCGGCGCTTCTCCCGGACGGCCCGCAGGATCTGCTCCCGCCCGACCTCGGAGACCCCCTCCTCCCGGGCCCAGTGGTCCGCCTCGATGATGGTTTCGTGCACCTCGCCGAAGCGGGCGGAGAGCTTGCGCTGGTGGGCGACGGCCCGGGCGCTCTCCTCGAGGAGGGCGGCGACGGCGTCGTCCCGGAACGGCATGAGGTCGGACTTGTTGCGGTGGAACTCGATGAACTCGCGGTAGTCCCGCAGGCTCTCCGGCGTGCGGTCGATGGCCGAGCTGAAGTCGGCCTTCACCTTGAAGAGCTTCTGGAAGTCCTCGTCGTGGTGGAGGAGGAGGTAGTAGAGCGTCGGGCTCCCCATGAGGATGACCTTGACGTCCACGGGCACCGGGTCGGGCTTGATGCCCCCCTGCGTCCAGCCGTAGGTTTCCCCCAGGTCCTCGATGCGCACGCAGCGGGTGCGGATGGCGCGCTTGAGGGCGGGCCAGACGCCTGGGTTGATGAGCGCGTCGAGGGCGTTGAGGAGGAGGAAACCCCCGTTCGCCCGGATCATGGAGCCGGCCCGGATCATGGTGAAGTCGGTGGTGTAGGCGCCGAATACCGCCCGGCGCTCGACCCGGCCGAAGAGGTTGCTGAAGTTGGGGTTGGACTCGAAGACGACGGGGGCGCCGTCCATGTCGCTCGTGTCCACGGCCAGGTTGACGGTGTAGATCTTGAAGGGGTCCTCCTCCTGGCCGCGGCGCATGGCCAGGAAGGGCATCTGGGGCTGGTTCTCCTCCTCGGGGCGGAAGTGCTGGAGGTTGCCCAGGATGTGCTCCTGCACCTTGTCCAGGAACTCGCGGACCTTCTGGAAGTCGCGGTATTTCTCGCGCAGGTCGTCGATGGGCCCCCGGACGGCGGTCAGGGCGATGTCCTTCTCGAGGTTGCGGATGCGCCCGCGAAGCTCCTTCTCCAGGGCCCGCGTCTGCTTGACGAACTCCCCCACGTGCTCGTTGAAGGCGTTGCGCGACTGCGCGATGCGCTCCCGCTCCTCGGGCGCGAGCTTCTCGAAGGTCTCCTCGGTGGCGGGCTCCCCGTTGATGAGCGGGATGAGGGCGAAGCCGCCCTGGCCGGGGCGGACGGCGAAGCCGGCCTCCTTCGCCTTCTCCTCGAGCTGGCTCAGCAGCTCCTGCTGGCGCGCCTGAATGGACTCGATGATCTGCTTGCGCTCGGCCTCGTGGGCCTCGTCCTCGAAGGCCTTGGGGATGGCGTCGCGCAGCTCGACCACGAGGGAGTCCACGTCGTCGCGGAACGAGCGCCCCAGGCCCGGCGGGAACTTCAGCCAGAGCGGCCGCTCCGGGTCGTCGAAGTCGTGGACGAAGGCGAGGGAGCTGGGGATGGCGCGCTCGGCGGCGATCCGCTCGCAGATGGAGCGGCACATAGTGTAGCGCCCCGTGCCCGGGGGCCCGGAGAGGAAGATGTTGAACTCGGGCGAGCGGACCTCGAGGCCGAAGGCGAGGGCGCGCTGGGCGCGCTGCTGCCCGATGAACTTCTCGTTCGCGGGCGGGCTCCCGTCCGCCGGGAGCGGCTCGCCCAGATCGCAGCGCCACCGCAAGGCTTCGGGCGGAAGAGGCTGGGGCAGTTCGGCCATCGGACCCTCCGTTTCCTGCGGGAAAAAGAGAGCGCCCCCGGGAGGGGGAGGGAGTTTCATCTTAACAGCTTTTCCGGCCCTGGCGACCGCGCCGAACCCTCAACTTTCGGGACGTTTCCCCTGACCCGGGCGAAGGCGGCGCGAAGGCGTTCCGCGGGGCGCGAAATTGGATGATGCCTCCCGGGCGCACGCCGGACCTAAGCGAGGAGGACGACCCCGTGGCGACGATGGAGGACTTCGAGAAGCTGGACATCCGGATGGGGCGGGTCATCGAGGCGGAGGACTTCCCGGAGGCCCGCAAGCCCGCCTACAAGCTCACCATCGACTTCGGCCCCGAGGTGGGCCTGAAGCGGAGCGCCGCCCAGATCACGGCGCTCTACACCAAGGAGGAGTTGCGCGGGCGCCTCGTGCTGGGGGTGGTGAACTTCCCGCCCCGGAGGATCGGGCCCTTCCTCTCGGAGGTGCTCACGCTGGGCGTCCCGGACGCGGAGGGCCGCGTCGTCCTCGCCGCCCCGGACCCAAAGGGCGCGGTCGTGGGCGGGCGGCTGTTCTGAGCCCACCCCTCCTCAAACCGGACCCGGGCGGAAGCCGCCTTCTCCCTTGCCCTTCTCCTCCAGGGAAACCATACTGGCAGAAGGCCGTTTCATTTCCCCTGCCCATGAAGGAGGACGCCATGGACGCCGCCATGAACGCCGCCGAGAGGAGCCGGCTCGCCGAGGAGATCGGTGAGCTCGCCCGCGCGTACGACATGAAGTTCGCCGGCTGAACGCAGTCCGTTCTTGCAGCTCTGCAAGAAAAGCTGGGTATGGAAGATGAAGGCGCCTTCCGGGCGGGCAGCGCGCTCGCGGGCGGGGTGGCCCGGATGGGAGCCACCTGCGGCGCCCTGACCGGCGCCGTCATGGCGGTCGGCCTGGAGGTGGGAAGGGCACGGCTGGAGGACACGGAGCAGTACGCGAGGGCGATGGCCCCCGCCCAGGAGGTGTACCGGCGCTTCGAGGCGGCGGAAGGCTCGTCCCAATGCCTGGAGATCCACGAGAAGCTCTACGGGCGGGGCTTCCTGCTCGCCGACCCCGAGCAGCGCAAGGCCTTCCTGGAGGCGGGCGGGCACAGCGCGGCTGGATGCCCGAGCGTGTGCTACGAGGCCGCCAAGATCGCGGCGGACGTGATCCTCGCCCTGCGCGAGGGGGAGGCCTAGCGGAGCCGGGCCCGTTCCTCTCGGAGGTGCTCACGCTGGGCGTCCCGGACGCGGAGGGCCGGTCGTTCTAATCGCCCCCGATCCGAAGGGAGCCGCCGTGGGCGGGCGGCTGTTCTAGTCCCCTCCTACACCAGGTCCGGCCGCTCCTCGTCGCGGTAGTGGGCGAAGCCCTTGGGCGCCGTGCCCTTCGCCCGGTGGACGTGCATGGGAGCGGGGGTGAGGGGATGCCACTGCGTCTGGTCCGGAGGCTCGGGCCACTCGTAGGGCAGGTGGACGTAGGCGTTCGGCCCCGCGGCCTCCCCGAGCAGCTCACACATGTCGTCGCAAATCTGGCGTTGGCCCGCGCGGTCCCCGACCATGCCCAGGATGCGCGCGAAGGGGTACTGGATGAAGGCCGCGCGCGGCACGCAGACCTTCTCCGTCACGTCCGGCTGGTTGCTGATGGAGACGGTGGCGACCCCGGCTTTCTCAAGCTCGCGCTGCAGCAGTCCCACGGACCGCATGCAGAGGGGTCAGACGGGGAAGAGAAACGCCGCGTCCACCCCCTCGGCCTTCATCCGGGCCGCCATCCGGGGGGCGGTCTGCTTGATGAGGGGGTTGAAGTTCGGGATGTAGCCCATGATGGAGTAGAGGGTGTCGGCGAGGCGGCCGATCTTCCCCTCGCGCTCGTAGTCCAGGAAGATGTCCACCGGGAAGGCCACGTTGCGGTCGGCCTTCAGGTACTCCGTGTTGATGTGGAGGTGGGTGTACTCGCAGTCGTCCTGGCCCGCCGTGCGGGGGATCTCCCGGTGGGTCGGGTCCCCCCACTGGGGCTCGCGCCACTCGCGCTCGTAGTCGAAGGAAACGTCCCCCTTCAGGTAGATCCCCGCCGTCGAGACGAGGGTGACGCGGCACTCGGAGAGCGGCTTGCCGAGGGGCGTCCAGGGGGTCTTCGAGGGGTCGGCCGGGCGCATCTGATCGAGGCGGTCCCGGGCGCCGGGATAGAACGCATAGCTGTCCACTTTCGTGATGGGCATGAGGGCTCCTGGAAGAAATGAAACGTCCGTTTGCCTGTAGGATGTCATTCTGAGCGAAGCGAAGAATCTTCGTCAGCGGCCACTCGCGTAGATTCCTCGCTGCGCTCGGAATGACAACCCTTTCCGCTCGATTTTATTCCCGTACCTCTCCCGATGGCGCTCCTAATACTTCGCGAACAACACCCCCAGGAGCTTGTCCGCCAGCTCCCGGTTCCCATCGACACGGAGCCTGCCCCCCCGCTCGGCGTCCTCGCGGGCGAGACGGCCGTAGTTCAAGAAAAGCAGCGCCTCGGCGTCGGCGGTGACGGTGGCGTCGTGGGGGCCCATGGCATCCGGCCGGAAGGAGGCCCGCTCGCCCTCGACGGCCATGCTCCAGCCGCGGTCGGGGCGCGTCGTGCAGAAGAGGTAGCGGCCGTGGAAGCCCGGCTTCTCGCGCACGTTGAAGTGGCGGCACTGGGTGGCGGGCAGGAAGGTGAGCATGCCCTCCACGCCGGGGGCGGTGGGGCGGGCGCTCTTGTCCTGGCCGAGGCGGATATCCCAGTCGTGGACGACGAGCTCGACGAGGCGCAGGCCGATCCAGGCGTCCACGGGGGTGAGGCCGCGGGGGTGCCAGCCGAGCTTGGCGAGGTCGCCCTCCCCGGCCATCTCCAGGGCCTCGACGACGAGCCGGCCCGACGACTCGAAGGCGTCCACCATGGCGGCCCGCGGGCCGGCCATGAGGGCGTCGCCCCTCTCCTTGCGGATGGCGTAGAACTCCTTGGCGTCGCCCCCGTAGGGGGGCTCGGGCGGGAGGCCCTCGACGGCGCGCCGGACGGAGTTGGCGTAGAAATCGGCACCGGTGGTGATGTGGGCGACGGCGTCCTGCGCGGCCCAGCCGGGGCAGAAGGTGGGGGTGGTCCAGTCCTTCTCGCTAAAACCCCGCCAGTACGCGGCGAGGCGTTCGGTTTCGGACCGGACGAGGGGCACGCGGGAGAGATATTCTTTGGGCGTCACGAGGCAGCTCCTTCCGGTGCGGTGGTGCCGCAAGGATCTCGGCCGCGCTGCGCCCGGCGGCCTGGGGGGTGCGGGAACGGAGGAAGTATACGGCGGCCCGGGGGCGTGTCCAGGGGTCCGGGCAGGCGGATCGACCCCCCGCCTGGACAACCCCGCGGACGGGTGGGAAGGTGCGTCCGGCATCTCCACCCGGGAGCGTGAATGATCGACAACACCGCCGGCATCCTCTGGGCGCTCGGCGCGGCCATCATGGCCGCCTTCACGGCGGTGCTCGCCTACCGGCCCCTGCGGCAGATGGGCTTCATGGCCGCCACCCTCTTAACGAATTTCATGAACATGCTCGTGCTGGGCGCCTGGGGCTGGTGGATCTACGAGCCGGGCCAGTACAGCACCGAGGGGATGCTCTGGTTCGCGCTCATGGGAGTGACGGCCTACAGCTACGGGCGGGTGGTCTTCTATAAGGCGCTCGACATCATCGGGCCCCCGCGCCTGATGACGATCTCGACAACGGCCCCCCTGCTGAGCCTGAGCCTGGCGGTCCTCTTCCTGGGGGAGCGGCCGGGGCTCCCGGTGCTGGGGGGAACCCTGCTCGTCATCGCCGGGATCATCATGGTGAGCTACGAGCCCTCGGAGGGGCGGTGGGTGCAGAAGGGGATATTCTGGGGCTTCGCGAGCGCCCTCTCGCTCGGCGTGAGCGTCTTCCTCCGCAAGAAGGGCCTCGCCGCCATGCCGAACGTGGGGCTCACCGTGGCGTGGTCCAACCTGGTGAGCTTCCCCGTGCTCCTGGCCGTGCGGCCCCTCATGCCCCCCGTGCTCTTCCACTGGAAGATGGGCTGGGCCTTCTGGGCCATGCTGGGCGTGGGCTTCCTCAATTCCTTCAACCAGATCCTCTACAACCTGGCGGTGCTCCACGGCGAGGTGAGCGTGGTGGGGCCCATCATCTCCGCGAGCCCCGTCTTCTCGCTGCTCTTCACGGCGCTCCTGCTGCGGGACACGGACCGCATCCGCCCGGCGACGGCGGCGGGGGTGCTGGTCACGGCCGGGGGGATGGCGGCCATCGCGCTGGGGCGTTGATCGCGCGGGGCCGGAGGGGTAGATTCCGGTGATACCGACCGCGCGGACGGCTCACCCTATTTCCACGGAGACATGCCATGAGCGACAAGGCCTTCATCGACCGGTTCCTGACCGAGGAAGTTCGGATGTGCCGCTTCTCCGTCACCCGCAAGGACGGCGGCCAGCTCATCCGCCCCATCTGGTACATCTGGGAGAACGGCAAGTTCCTCATCAGCACCAAGACGAGCGGCGTCCATACCCGCATCGTGCGCCGCAACCCCAAGATCTCCGTCTGCGTGGACAAGGACACCCGCCCCTACGCCGCCGTGGTGTGCGAGGGCGAGGTGGAGCTGGTGGAGGGCGTGGGGAAGGACCACGAGCTCATCGGCCGCTGCGCCCGGCGCTATCTGCCCCCCGAGATGGCCGAGAAGTTCATGGCGGGGCCGGTGGCCCAGGTGGACCGGGTGCGCTTCATCGTCCACCCCAGGCGCTGGACCATCTGGAACCAGGGCGCGAACCCTCCGTTCGGCGCGCGGGCGGGCGTCTACGCGTAGAGAAAAAATAGACCGAGATAGAGATGTATGAGCAGGCAAACGGAACCGACGATTGGTTCCGTTGAGCAATGGGGCCGTTCCTCCCTCTCCCTTCGGGAGAGGGCCAGGGTGAGGGAGGACTGCGGTCGCTCATCGGCTTTCCCTCACCCCCTTCCCCTCTCCCTCCTCCCGAACCGGCTTGCCGGTTCGGGGACCCGAAGAGAGAGAGGGGTGATGCGGACGGGAGGGTCGGGGGCCGACGAACAGCCAAGTCAAATCCCCGCCCTACAGGCTTTCCCCGATGGGCCGCACCCGCCCCCATATCCCCGCGGTGAAGCCCAGCACCCCCGCGAGCTGGGCGGCGGCCGAGACGATGAGCAGGAAGCGCGGGAACGGATGGCCCGTCCGCCAGAACCAGGGCTCGCCCGCCAGCCGGAGCAGGAGGCCCCCCACGGTCAGGTAATAGACCGCGTAGGCCGTCGGCAGGTGGTAGCGGCCCCGCGTCTCCCGGTGCTGGTCCTTCATCAGCGGGAACATCCACCACGCCACCCCCATCACCATGAGGCCCAGCCAGCCCACGAGGCCCATGTGGGCGTGGAGGAGGGCAAGGTCGCGCGGCATGGGGGTGCGGTAGAGCGCGTTCATCAGCATGAAGGCGGAGCCCGTCGAGAAGGTGAGGATGAAGAAGGCGAGGCTCGTTTTCACGTACAGGCGGATGACCGGGGGCATGCCGGAGCTCCTCTCCCTTGGGGCGGTCCTGTTCCCGTGACCGGCCCCCGCCCGTGGCGCCGGGGCCGGAGGTGCGCATACTGGCGGCGCAGGCGCCATCCGCCGAGGAGACCCGCATGGAGCCGGGGGCCGACCCGCGCAAATGGGCGCGCCTTCTCTTCTGCGCCGCATTCTACATGATGCTCACCGGACTGATGGGGTCCATCCTCACCCACGTCCTCTGCGTCCTCCGGCCGGGGAAGATCCTCTTCCTCCCCTCCCTCGCCGCCGCCTTCATCGCGGGCTGGTTCTACACGTTCGACCGGAAGGGCAGCCGCCTCGCCGAGGCGGGCGTCCTCGCAGGAGCGCTCACCGCCCTGCGCCTGGGGGTGGACCTCGCGTACCTGCAGCCGGTCTCGGGACTGTCCGCCCGGGACTACTTTGGGGCCTGGTGGACATGGGGCGGCTACCTGGGGAGCATTGGCGCGATTTTCGCCGCGGGATGGTGGACGGGGCGAAAACAAAGCTGACAATCCGGCGTTCGTAATCACTCATATTTTTTTTGCGGATCCGGTTGAAATGTTCCCTTCCGGCTCCTAGCTTGGTCCTATAGCAGCGCGGGGCCTTGGACGCCGCCTTCTGATTTCAGCAATCCGCCTGAATCCAAACTAAAAACACGATGAATGCAAAGAAAGGGGAATCCCCATGCGAAAGACACTGTTCGGCATTGCGCTAGCGGCGCTTGTCTTCTCCCTCATCCTGGGCGCAAACGGCGCCTCAGCAAACCCCGACCGGACCCAGTGCTGGGAGCGGGTTCGGGAAGCCAAGGTGGGCCTCAACAGCACGGCCTTCGCGGACGCTTTCGATAGGCAGGTGGCGACGGACGCCATCACGCGGGCGGAGGTCGCCCGGAGCGAGCACAACTACCGGACGTGCATTCAGCTCGCAAACTTCGCGCTGGACAAAATGCGGTCCGGGTAGAAGCGGCCTTTTTTCTTCTTTCGAGGAGATGATTCGATGCGCAAGCCCTTGACCGCCATTTCTCTCATGGCCCTGATACTTTCGCCGGCCGCCGCGGGCGCGGTGGAGCCCTTCTGGGGCGGCGATCCGGTGGTGGCGGGATGCCGGACGAAGATCAATCAGGCCAGGAACCGCTCCACGGCCGTGGGTTATCCCATGCGGGACAATGTGGCCGAGCTCATCTCCCGCGCCGTGCGCGAAGAGAGGGCGGGCGACTTCATCGCGTGCCACGGCTTCGCGGAGGTGGCCCTCATGCAGATCGATCGGTCCGAGAGAGGCGAGCCTCAGGCGCGTATTCCATAATTTCAACCGGGACAATTCGATGAAAGTGGGGGTCCGCCCGGCAGGCGGCGGACCCCGGGGAGAGGTCTTGCCCGAATCGCCGCCATGCCGCCTCCACAAGATGCCGCCTCCAAGGACACCTAAAATGCATGTCCGAAAACATGGAGGACCTGCCCCATGATGAAGACGACATTGGCAGGCTTGGCGATAGCCGCCGTTGTGTCGCCGGCGACGCTCGCCGGGGCGCAGGACTACTACGAGCGCCGCGACCTTGACCGCCGTGGCGCCTACGAGAGCGATTGCGTGCCGCTGCTCCGCGAGGCACGGGCGCGGGTGGGCCGCGTGGAAAACGACGACGCCCGCGACCAGATTCAGGACACCATCAGCCGCGCGGAGCGGGAACGGAGAGCGCGCGACTACAGGTCCTGCGCGAACCTGGCCGAAGTGGCCCTCAACCAGATCGACCGGAACGAGGGCAGGCGGGACAAGCGGAACGACAACCCGCTGATCCCCGACATCCTCAAGGACCGCCGCCGGTAGCCCGCAGGACCGGCTCAGGCCGGACGGCGCGGCCGGAACCGGCTCTCCAGGGCCGTTCCGGAGCGCCTCCGGCCCGGGCCGGGAGAAAAACGCCGCCAAAATGAAGCAATAAGAATGGAGGAAATCCTCAATGCTGAAGAAGACGTTCCTTACGTTCTCTCTCGCCGCCTTGGCCTTTTCGCCGGCCGCGGCGGTCGCCCAGTCGACCGGCTCCGGCCCCAGTCAGACCTCCTGCCAGCCGATGATCCTGGACGCGCTGGCCCAGTTGAACCGCGTGCCGGACGAGCACGCGCGCGGGCAGATCATGGACACGCTCGATCAGGCGAGGCTCGAGCTCAGGCAGCGCGACTATGACGCCTGCGTCAACCTGGCCCAGCTGGCCCTGAACCAGATCGACCGGAATGCCGCGGAGGTCCCGTTCGGCGGGCGGCCGGGGAGCACCTTCGAGCAGCCGGCGGTTCCCGCGCCCCTGAATCCGGGTCGGGCCCCCGGCTACTAAATAGGAGATCGAGCGAGCCCGGGAAGAACGCAAGACCGGGCGGCGCGGGTTTCCCCGCGCCGCCCGTTTTTTGCGGCCACTTTCCAACATCACGAATCTATACTTTACATCGAATCGTAATTTTAGTAATATTAAGGACGTGGCGACCTATACGGTACGCATCAAGCGACAGGCGCTGAAGCAAATGAGGAGGTTGCCCACTCGCATTCGTCAGCAGGCGGAAACCATCATCGATTCTCTCGAGGAAGAGCCGACTCCCGCCGGTGCGAGGAAGCTCCGAGGACGGGCAAACACATGGCGAGTTCGTTTCGCGGAAAGCTATCGGCTGATATATGAGGTGCGCCGGTCTGAATTGATAGTGCTGGTCCTGAAAGTTGGACCGAGAGGAGACATCTACAAATAATCATCTGATCCTGCGCGAGCAGTGCAGGGAGGCGCGGAGGGAAAAGGGAAAATTATGAAGACAAGAATCGTCACCGCCGATGAGGCCAGGAAAAATTTCTCCGAGTTGCTGAACACGGCGACCTATTCGGGCGACCGGGTCGAGATCCGTCGCCGGGAGAAAGTGGCGGGATATCTCATTGGCCCGGAGGACATGAGGCTCCTTGAGGCCCTGGAGGACCGCCTAGACGCCGAGGACGCCGCGGCGGCGCTCTCGGAGCTGGAGCGTGGAGAGGACGAAACCATCCCCTGGAAAAAGGCCAAAAAGGAGTTGCGGGCGAAAATGACCCATGAAGAGTTCCTGGAGGAGGCGCGCGAAAACGGCCTTGAGGAACAGGCGGGTTGTCTCGCGTACGTCCGCGGAGGCGGCATGAAGGGGATCGTATGGAAAATCCCCGATCCCCCTAGCGGCAAGCCGGACTATCGCAGGTTCCTCGATAGGGTGTATGCCGACCTCCGCCGGAAACAAGGAAAATAAAACAGAGTCGGTTCAGCGCCCTCTTCCGTATCCCCCTCCTACTTCCTCCCCTTCACCGCGCAGAACCCCTGAGCACAATCCGCAGTACGTTTCGGGATGTCATTCCGAGCGAAGCGAGGAATCTGCTTGTGCGGCCACTAACAGCGATCCTTCTCTTGCAGTCTCGCAAGGAGTTCTATCGATCGTCTGAGCCTTTTTGTAAGCATCTGCGAATATGGCCCATCAATATGGGCCTGTTGCTCGTATCTACGAAGAATCGCTATTTCCCTTTCGTAATCCTTCTTCTTTCGAAAGATGATGGCGAGTTGCTCATATGGGAACGGAAAAACACCGAACCGATTTTTCTTGCTTTCTGCTTCTGCGACCCCCAGAAGTTGATTTAGAAGAGCTTCTGCCTCTTCAAACTTGCCCTCTCGTTTGAGCAATCTAATCTCTGCCATTTTGATGAAGAAATACTGCGGATCGCCCGGCCCTGGACTTGGTGGCGCTGTCGGATCGGCAAGCAACTTCAAATAGACTTTCACCAGCAATTTCGCATCACGCAATGCGCCATGTGTCACACGATCCGTGACGTCCACATTATACCGCTCACATACTGCATCCAAAGAAGAAGGATGCCCAGGGTACTTGCACCGAAATAACAACATGGTGTCAATGGCTCGATCTTGCGGCAAAGGTGGATACCCCGCCCGCGAAAACTCGGCATTCAAAAAGTTCAAATCAAATCTGGCATTGTGCATGATCAAAGCAGCATCGCCGAGAAATGTCAGCAATTTGTTTGCGACCCCCGAAAAGAACGGATGCTTCGAAAGAAATTTTCGTGTCAGTCCATGCACCTGACGCGCACCATCTGGAACATCTCGCTCAGGATTCAAATAAGAATGAAAAATCCTACCGCTAGGGGCGCGGTCGATTAATTCGATACAACCTATTTCGACAATGCGATGGCCGCTCTTAGCGCCAAGACCCGTCGTTTCTGTATCGAGCACGACCTCACGCACGGCTCTTGCACCTCAATAATTCTATTTCCCCTCACCTCTTCCCCTTCTTCACCGCGCAGAACCCCTGAGCCTCGATGCGGAAGGCGTTGTTGAACTTGGAGCGGAAGTTTTCCATCGCCGCGACGCCGGCGAGCTCCACCAGCTCGTCGTCGGCGAACTCCGCCCGGGCCCGGGCGAAACACGCGTCGTCGAGGTCCAGGTCGGTGCGGGTCATGCGCTCGGCGAACTCGAGCGCCGCGCGCTCGCGGGGGCTGAAGCGCGGGTCGGAGGCGTGGGCCTCCAGCGCCTCCAGCTTCTCCCAGTCGATGCCGCTGCTCATCCCACGGGACGAGTTGATGTCCACTCAGAAGGGGCAGCCGTTGATCTGGGCCACCCGCACGCAGACCATCGCCTTGAGCCCAGGCTCGAGCAGCCCCGAGGTGTTGATGCCCTCCTGGAGCTGGTTGATGCCGCGCATGATGGTGGGCCGGCGGCCGTAGACGCGCGAGGTGTTGAAGACGAAGCCGTGCTCCCTCTCCTGCGCCTCGAAGAGCTCCCGCGCCAGCGGGTCCTTCGCGGGGAGAGGGACTTCGGGGATGCGGGGCATGGATGCCTCCTCCTGCCGGTGGGGAACTTCGGTCCGCGGTTACGTCATACCACTTTCTGCGCCGCCTTCCACCGCACGATGTTGAAGGTGGGCACGGGGCGCGTTAGGCCCTTGAGCTGCAGCTCGCCGACCGGCTCGGCCTCGGCCCGGTCCTCCACCCTGCCGAGCGTTCGCTGGTTGGTGAGGATCTGGCCGCCCTTGGCCTCCGAGGAGAGGCGGGCGGCGAGGTTCGTCACGTTGCCGATGGCGGCGTAGTCCATCCTCCCCTCGAACCCGACGGTCCCCAGGGTCGCGTAGCCGGCCGCCAAGCCCACGCCCAGGTCGAGGTCGTACCCCCGCCGCAGCCACCCCGGGCGGAGCTCCCGGACGCGGGCCTGCATCTCCAGGGCCATCTGGACCGCCCGGTCGGTGTGGTCCTCCTGCGGGATGGGATCGTTGAAGAAGACCATGATCCCGTCCCCCGCAAAGCGCTCGGTCGTTCCCTCGTATTTGAAGATGAGCCGGCCCATCTCGCCGTGGTAGCCCCGCAAAAACTCGAAGACCTCCTCGGGCTCGGTGCTGTCCGAGAAGTTCGTGAAACCGCGCAGGTCCAGGAAGATAACCGTCACCTCACGCCGCCGGACCCGGAAGGGGTCTTCGCCCCCGCTCTTGAGGACCGCCTCGGCGATCTGCGGAGAGAGGTAGCGCTTCATCCGGTTCACCCGCTCCGCCTCCTCCACCTCGCGGCGAACCTTGTCCGAGAGAGCCTCCTGGAGGGCGGCCCCCATCTTGTTGAACTCCTCCGCCAAGGCCTCGATTTCGTCGCCGGTCTTGAGCTCGATCCGGTAGCCGAAGTCCCCCGCCCCGATCTTCTCCACGCCCTCGCGCAGCCGCCCGAGGGGGCGCACCACCCGCCGCGCCACAAAAACGCTCGCCAGGAGCGCCGTCCCGAGCCCCAAGAGGAGGAGGCCGGAGGTCCTGAGAAGGGAGGCGTAGAGCCTCTCGTAGGCCTCCTCCACCGGCTGCTCGACGATGACGGCCCAGTCCAGCCCGGGAATACGCGCGGAGGAGCTGAAGACCGAGGCGCCTTGGAGGTTCACGCCTTTCGCGCCCCGCGGCCCCGCCCCGCCCGGCCCGCCTTCGGCGAACGCCTCGCGCGCCTGCGGAATCCCGGCCAGGCTCCTCCGCTGAAGGACCAGGCTGATGTCCGGGTGGGCGACGAGGTCCCCCGAGCGGGTGACGGCGTAGGCGTAGCCCGCCTTCCCGAGCCGGACGCCGGAGATCACGTCCCAGATGTACTTGAGGTTCACCTCGGCCTGGAGGACGCCGATAACCTCCCCCGCGAAGCGCTCGATGGGCATCGCGATGGTCATGTAGGGCTCGGAGCCCCGAACGAAGTAGACGGGGCCGAAATAGGACTTCCCCTGCTTCGCCTGGCGGAAGGCGGGGGAAGCGGACAGGTCGCGCCGCTGGCCGGGGGGCACGGTCCGCAGGCGCGAAACCTCCACCCGCCCGAACCCCGACTCGTCCAGCGCCAGGGCATCCGTGACGGGGGGGGAGATCAGGAGGAGCTTCCGAAGCTCGAACTGGAACTCGGGGGATATCCCCTTGGTGACGATCTCCCGGCTCTTGGTGATGCCCTTCATCGTCCGCTCGATCTCGTGGACGAACTGCTCGATCTTGAATGCGGCCCCGGACGCAACCTCCCGCTGAAAGAGGGCGATTTGATCCCGGTTCTCGAAGTAGCGGAAGAAGAGCTCCACCAAGCCGCTCGTGATCAGCCCGCCGCCGATCAGGAGGACCGAAATGAGGTAATAGTCGCGGACGAGCCGCCTGCGCCGACCTCCGCCTTCCGTCACCGGATCACCCGGTCCGCCCGCTGGAGGACCTCGGGCGGTATCGTGATGCCCAGCGCCTTGGCCGTCTTGAGGTTGATCACCAGCTCCAACTTGGTCGGCCGCTCGACGGGGAGATCCCCTGGCTTGGCACCCTTGAGGATCTTGTCCACGAAGGCCGCCGAACGCCGATGATAATCATCGGAATTGGCTCCATAGGAGATGAGACCGCCATCGTGCGTCCAAAAGCTGGCCGGATACATTCCAGCCAGGCCGCTGCGGGCGGCCAGGCCGAGGATCTCCCGCCGGAGGTAGAGGAACGGCGGCCCCTGCTGCATGATGAAAGCGCCCACGCGAGCCTCGGCCATGCCGGCGAAGGCGCGCTCCGCTTCGGGGATGGTGCGCGCCTCGAAAACGAGAAGCTCCATCTCGAGTGCCCGGGCCGCCTCCCGCATTTCCTTCACCTGAACCTGGTGGATTGCATAGCCGGGATTCGCGATATGACCCACCCGCGCGAGCCCCGGGAGAACCTCCTTGAGCAGCTCCAGCCTCTTGGGCATCAAGTCACGGTTGATCGAGGTGATGCCCGTGAAGTTGCCCCCCGGACGCGCCAGGCTGGCCACCAAGCCGGTCCCGATCGGCTCGCTCACGGCCACAAAGACGACGGGGATCTTCGTCCCCGTCTTCTTGAGGGCCAGCGCTGCGGGGGTGGTCCGCACGAAAATCACATCCACCGGCAGGCGGGCCACCTCAGCCGCGAGGTCCTGGAGAGACTTGCGGCTCTCTCCCGCCCAGCGGTACTCGATGGCGATATTCCGCCCTTCGGCCCAGCCGTGCCCCCGCAGCCCTTCGAGGAACGCCTTGATGGCGGAAGAAGAGGGGCCGGGGGAACCGGTGGACAGGAATCCGATCCGACGAGGCTCCTCCAGCCGCTGGGCTTCGGCTGGCCAAGCCGAGGCCAGGAGGGCGAGAGCCATCGCGAAGATGGCGATTTTCCTGCTCATGGATTTTTTCTCCCATCGGCTCCCGTCATTTGATCACCCTGTCCGCCCTTAAGAGCACCTCGGGCGGGATGGCGATGCCCAGCGCCTTGGCCGCCTTGAGGTTGACCACCAGCTCGAAATTGGCCGGCCGCTCGACGGGGAGATCGGCGGGCTTGGCTCCTTTCAGGATCTTGTCCACGTAGTAGGCGGCGCGCCTGTGCATGCCCGAGTAGCTTGGCCCATAGGACATCAAACCACCTAGTTCCACCAACTCTTGGTACGCGTACACCCCCGGCAGGCGGTTTTGGGTGATGAAGTCCACGATGCTCTTGCGGTGGTGCAGGAAGAGACGATCCGCCAACACGACGAGGGCGCTTGGCCGTTCTCGAAGAATCGCCGCAAAGGCATCGTCTAACTGCTCCCTGGCTCGCACCCCCAGAGACAGAACTTTTATCCCCAGGACCGGGGCCGCGGCCTGCACCTCCTTCTCGGAGACCACCTGAAAAGCGCTGGCGGGATTCCAAAGGACAGCCACATGAGAGAGCTCGGGAATGACCTCCCGCAGCAACTCCAGCCGCTTCCCTTCCAGGTCAGCCGCAATCGAGGTCAGCCCCGTGATGTTTCCGCCGGGGCGAGCGAGGCTGTTGATGAGACCTGTCCCGACAGGATCTCCGACGGCCACCATCACGAAAGGAATCGAGGACGTCGCCTTCTTGACGGCGAAGGCAGCCGGCGTTCCAGCGGAAACGATCACGTCCACCTTCAGGGCGATCAAATCGGCGAGCAGGGCGGGGAAGCGCTCATATCTCCCTTCCGCCCATCGGTACTCGATCAAGATGTTCTGTCCCTCGACGTAGCCGAGGTCACGCAACCCTTCGCGAAAAGGGCCAACGAGATGCGCCTCACGGGCGGCGGTGGAGTTCCCCAAGAAGCCTATCCTGGGAATCCTTGCCCGATCCTGCCCTCCTGCGGGATAGGTCAAAGCGAACAAGGCCAAGGCTATGAAGAAGCCGGCGAAGCTCTTGGTCATCAAACGTCCCTCCCACATTTCGCGGCTTTTCACCGGATCACCCGGTCCGCCCGCTGCAAGACCTCGGGCGGGATGGTGATTCCCAGCGCCTTCGCCGTCTTCAAGTTGATCACCAGCTCGAACTTGATCGGCTGCTCGACGGGGAGATCGGCGGGCTTGGCGCCCTTGAGTATCTTGTCCACGTAGAGGGCCGCGCGGCGGAACAAGTCGGAACGGTCCGGCCCATACGCCACGAGGCCGCCAGTTTCCGCGAATTCCTTGAGGTGAAATACCGCCGGGAGGCGATTCTTGGCCGCCAGCTCCGCGAGCCGTTTCATGTTCCCCGCGAACACCGGGTTGGGCATAATGGCAAGGGCGCCCGCGCCCGTCCTCTTTGCCTCCTCGAACGCCTTGTCGAGACCGCCCGGGCTCCGCACCTCCACCGAATGGAGCTCGATTCCCAGCTGCCGCGCCGGGAGCTGGGTCTCGTTCCAACCGAGCGTGGAGATCCGGCCCCTGGGGTTCCAGAGCACTGCCACGCGGGAGAGGCCGGGGACCATCTCCTTGAGCAGCTCCAGCCGCTTTCCACCCATCTCCGGGGCCATTTGGGTCAGCCCCGTGACGTTGCCGCCAGGCCGGGCCAGGCTCTGAACGAGCCCGCTGCCAAGGGCGTCGCCCGTAGACGCCATGACGATGGGAATTGTCTTGGTGAAGTTCTTGGCGACCAGCGCATCGGTGCTGACGGCCGCGACGATGACCTCGACCCTGAGCCGGACGAGATCCGCCGCGAGGCCGGGGAGGCGGTCCTCCCTGCCCTCCGCGTACCGGTACTCGACGCGGATGTTCCTTCCCTCCACCCATCCGAGGTCGCGGAGGCCTCGCCGGAACGCCTCGTGCCAGAGCGCCGTGGCGGAAGGAGTGAACGGCGACAGGACTCCTATCCGGCGGATTTCCGCAGGCTGCGCCCCGGCCGGCTGGGTGGAGGCCAGGAGGGCGAGAGCCATGGCGAAGACAACGGTCTTCCGGCTCATGATTTTCTTCCTCCTAACACCTTCCGCCCTCCCTCACTTGATCACCCGGTCCGCCCGCATGAGCATCTCCGGCGGAATCTCCAGGCCGATCTTCTTGGCGGTCTTGAGATTGATGATGAGATCGATCTTGTTGGCGCCCTCGACGGGAAGATCCTGGGGCCGGGCGCCCCGCAGGATTTTCGCGACGAGCCGCGCCGCCTGGCGCCCCTGGGCATGATAATCGGCCCCGTACGAGACCAGCGCACCGTGGCCAGCCCAAAAAGCTGGCCCAAAGATGATGGGCACTCTAGCCGATAGCGAGGCCTGCAACGTCTGATCGGGAATGTCGAGAGCCGCAACGTCCGGGGCCATGAGACCGTCGCCCGGTTGCAGGCTCTTCAGACTGCGGGCCAATTCCTCGGACGTCCGCACCGGCAGAGCCAGCAGCCCGATCCGCAGGATGGGAGCGGCCTCCTGGGCCTTTCGGGCCGCCGCGATGGATTGGGGATCATCCGCCTCATATATCACCAGGACGCGGCGGAGGCCCGGGGCGATCGTCTTGAGGATTTCCAGCCGTTTAGGCGCCAGTTCGGTGAAAAGAGCCGACACCCCGGTGACGTTACCCTGGGGACGGGCGAAACTCGCGACGATCCCGGCGGCCACAGGGTCGCCTACCCCCGTGAAGACGATGGGAATCTTCTGGGTAGTGGCCATAGCCGCCTTGGTCGCCGCTTCATTGGTCGTGAAGATGAGGTTCGCCCCGGCCTTTATAAGCGCGGCCGCGGCCATGGGCATGGCCTGGAAGTTCCCCTTTGTGAAGCGGATGTCAAAGAGCACATCATTGCCTTCCCTGATGCCCATTTCCTTCAGACCGGCCTTGAGTCCTTCGACAGCGGGGTGATTGGGAGCCCACGCCCCGGTAATGGCCCCGATCCGATAAGGGTCTCGGACCCGCTGAGCCTCGGCTCGAAGAACACCCAGCAGAACAACCGCGGCCAGCAGGCAAGAAGCGGCCCTTCTGCCCGTCGTTTTCTGTGGGAGCGTTCGCCGCGCCTTGGGCTTCATTTGATCACCCGGTCCGCCCGCTGCAAGACCTCCGGCGGTATCGTGATTCCCAGCGCCTTCGCCGTCTTGAGGTTGATGAACAGCTCGATCTTCGTAGGCCGCTCGATGGGGAGGTCGGCCGGCTTCGCGCCCTTGAGGATCTTGTCCACGTATGCCGCCGAGCGCCTGTGGTGATCCTCGGCGTTCGCCCCGTAGGAGATGAGGCAGCCATCGCGCGCCCAAAAGCCGACTAAACACATTCCCGGGAGACGGTGCCGGGCGGCCAGGTCGATGATCTGCCGCGGGTGGGAGAGGAACGGGTGGCCCTGGCCCATGATGAAAGCCCCCACCCGGGCCTCGGCCATGGCGGCGAAAGCGCGCTCCGCCTCGGGGAGGGTGCGCGCTTCAAATACGACAAGCTCCATGCCAAAAGACCGGGCGGCCTCCTGCATCTCCTTCACCTGAACCTTGTGGATCGCATAGCCGGGATTCGCCACGTGGCCCACCCGCCTGAGCCCCGGGAGAACCTCCTTGAGGAGCTCCAGCCGCTTGGGCATCAAGTCGCGGTTGATGGAAGTGATGCCCGTGAAGTTGCCCCCCGGCCGCGCCAGGCTGGCGACCAGGCCGGTCCCGATCGGTTCGCTCACGAGCACGAAGACGACGGGGAGCTTCGTCCCCGTCTTCTTGAGGGCCAGCGCCGCGGGCGTAGTCCGCACGTAAATCAAATCCACCGGAAGCCGGGCCGCCTCGGCCGCGAGCTCCTGGAGAGACTTGCGGCTCTCCCCCGCCCAGCGGTACTCGATGGCGAGGTTCCGGCCGACGACCCAGCCGTGCGCCCGCAGCCCCTCGAGGAACGCCTGGACGGCGGAAGCCGTGGGGCCGGGGGAGCCGGTGGACAGGAACCCAATCCGGCGCGGCTCCTCCTGCCGCTGGGCTTCGGCCGGCCATGCGGAAGCGAGAAGGGCAAAGAGTGCCACGAAGACGGCAATCGTACGACGCACAGGATTCCCTCCCATCGCCTCCCTCACCGGATCACCTTGTCCGCCCGCTGGAGGACCTCGGGAAATCAGCCGGAGCGTCTCCCGGAAGGCCCCGGCGAAAGCAGGCGCGGTCTTCAGCCCCCCGCCCGGCCCAGGAGCTCCCCCCGGTAGGCCTCGAGGGGCTGGGGCGGGGCGGGGAACTTGCGCGCCTTGGAGTGGCTGAGGCCCATCTGGACGAGGGACTCGGCCGTCTTGACCGCCGCCACCACGGGGTCGAGGACCGGGACGCCGGCGGCCCGGCTCCCAAGAGGCTAGTTACTCGGCTGCACCTCCACGACCACGATCTCGTGCTTCTTCGCCAGCCCAACCCGCGGTCCGGTGATCGTCAGAAATTCCATGTCAAATTCGCGCTTTTCGCCTGGCTTCAGGGACACAAGGAGTGGGGCCTTCTTCCAGGGGCTCGCCATCCCCAGGAATTTGTCCTCGGCGTCGTAGGCTTTCCCCTCGAGCTTGATCGAGGCCAGGGCGACGCCCGTCAGGTTCTGCACGGTTCCCTTGACGTGGAGATGCCCCCCGGCGCAGACGTAGAGGCCCGGGTCCATCCCGGGGTGGAAGCCCGCGCTCAGGATCTCCACCTTGACCTTTTCCTTCAGATCCGCCGCCGGGACGGCTGAAACAACGCCCAAAATCCCCAGCGAGACGATGAGCCCCGCAAACACCGCTTTCATGATTCTCTCCTCCTGCGGCACGAAGCCGCGGCTACCGGATTACGCGGTCGGCACGGAATAGCACCTCGGGAGGCACTGTCAGGCCGATCCGCTTGGCGGTCTTGAGGTTGACGACGAACTTGATGTCCCGAGGGAGTTCCACGGGAATATCCTGGGGGAGCGTCCCCGTCAGGACCTTGTGGGCGAGCCGGGCGGCTTGCTTCCCCTGCTCGTATTGGTCCGCGCCGTAGGAAGCCAGCGCCCCATATTGCGTCCAAAAAGAAGACGGATACATGGTCGGAATGGCGTTGGATGTGGCCACCTCCAGGCTCCGTCCCGGGATGTTCAGGTTCGGATTGGCCTGGACGATCAGTATCCCTTCCTCGCCCCCCTTCCGGAGCTCGGCGAGTCCCGGCTCGATCTCCAGCGGATCGGCGATCGGTCGCTCGATCAGCGTCAGCCCCAGGCGGGCCGCCGCGCGCCGGGCGAACTCCACCGCCTCTTTTTCCTCGTGCTCGCGCGGATCGTACGTCACCAGGACCCGCTTGAGGGAGGGGGCGATCTCCTTGAAGAGCTCCAGGCGCTTGGCGGTCAGCATCCCCCGCAGGCTCCCGATTCCGGTGATGTTCCCGCCCGGCCGGGCGAGGCTCTCCACGAGCCCCAGCTTCACGGGGTCGCCGGTCTGGGTGAACACGATCGGGATGGTCCGGGTCGCCCGCTGGCACGCCAGGGCCTCGGGGGCCGCGCCGCAGAAGAGGAGGTCCGGCTTCTTCCGGATCAGCTCCTCGGCCAGTGCGGGCAGCACTGCCGAATCCCCCTTGGCCGCCAGAGCCTCGAAGACGACGTTTCGCCCCTCGACGTAGCCGAGCTGCGAGAGGCCCTCCCGGAAGCCATTTGTCTGGGAGTGCCAGGGCACCCACGCCGAGGTGAGAATCCCGATCCGCCAGACCTTCCCCGCCGGCTGCTGCGCAGCGGCCAGGGGCACAGGAGCCAGGAGGGCGAGAATCATGAAAAAGACGGCTGTCTTTTTCCCCATGATTCTCCCTCTCCTAAGGTCCTCTTGCCTTCCTGCCCGGATCGCCCCGTCCGCGCGGAGGAGAGCTTTGTCCTTTTATAGAGAACAACCCACCGGCCGTTAGGTTCCCGCCCTGCCCATCAGCTCTCCCCGGTAGGCCTCGAGGGGCTGGGGCGGGGCGTGGAACTTGCGAGCCTTGGAGTGGCTGAGGCCCATCTGCACGAACGACTCGGCCATCTTGACCGCCGCCACCACCGGGTCGATCACGGGGATGCCCGAGGCCAGGCTCAGCTCCCGGTCGTAGTCGCACAGCCCCGCGCAGGCGAGGATGACCACCTCGGCCCGGTCCTCGGCCACGATCTTCTCGACCTGGGCGGTGAGCTCCCGCAGGGTGCGCTCGCGGCCGGTGGCGGCCTCCTCCACGTTGATGTTGATGGCCCGGACCGAGGCGCACTTGGCCTCGAAGCCGTAGAGCCGCACGAGGTCCTGCTGGTAGGGGATGAACTGCTCGAGCATGGTGAGGGCGGTGAAGCGGTGGCCGAGCAGGCAGGCCATCGCCATGCTGGACTCGGAGATGGAGCAGACGGGGATGTCCAGGATCTCCTTGAGGGCGAAGACGCCCACGTTCCCGAAGCCCGCGAGCACCACGGCGTCGGGCCGGTCCTGCTCGGCCCGCTCGCGCACCGCCTCGATCATGTGCGGGGCGCTCATGTAGTCGCCGTAGGCGCAGTCGATGTTCCGGGTGCCGCCCGGGGAGGTGAGGGGGAGGAGCTCCGTCCCGGGCAGGGCGCAGCGTTTCGCGGAGCGCATGATGACCCCGGTCACGATCTCCGAGGTGTTCGGGTTGGCGACGAGAATCCGCATGGAGCCTCCTCAAGATGGCCGGGATGACGACCGATGAATGGGGCCATCATCCCACCGGAGGGGCCTTGGGCTCAATGGGAGGGAAATTTGCAGGGCGAGGCATGCCTCGCCCCTACGGAAGCGACGGAAAAGCGATCTGCCCTACACCCCCCGCGCAATCAAATCCACCCCGGCGGCCCCGATGATCTCGGCTTGGATGATGTCGCCCGGCTGGGCCTCGGTCTCGTGGAGGAAGACCTCGCCGTCCACCTCGGGGGCCTGGTGGCGGGTGCGGCCCCGGAGGAGGCCCTCCGCCGTCATGCCCTCGACCAGAACCTCGGCGCGCGTCCCGGCGAGGGCGCGGTTGTCCTCCCGCATGATCCTCTCCTGGAGGGCGAGGAGCCGCTTGAGGCGGGCGCGGGCCGTTTTCTTGGGCACCTGATCCGGGAGCCGCGCCGCGAGGGAGCCCTCCTCGGGGGAGTAGACGAAGCCCCCGAGCCGGGCGAAGCGCGTCTCCCCGGCGAAGGCCAGGAGCTTCTCGAAGTCCGCCTCCGTCTCCCCGGGAAAGCCCACCAGCATGGTGGTGCGGAGGGCGCAGCCGGGGACCCTCTCCTTGATGCGCCGCACCAGCTCGCGGGTGCCTGCCTCGTCGATGCCCCGCCGCATGGCCGCGAGCACCGGCGTCGAGACGTGCTGGAGGGGCATGTCGATGTACTCCACCACCTTGGGCAGCTCGCGGAAGGCGTCCAGCAGCTCGTCCGTCACCCCGCGCGGGTAGTTGTAGAGGACGCGTATCCAGCGGAGGCCCTCCACCGCGTTCAGGCGCTCGAGGAGCTTCGCCAGCGAGAAACCCATCCCCAGGTCGGTGCCGTAGCTCGTGATCTCCTGGGCGAGGAGGTTCACCTCCCTGACCCCGGCGGCGGCCAAGGCCTCCGCCTCCTCCACCACGAGATCGAGCGGCCGGGAGCGGAACCGGCCCCGGAAGCGCGGGATGACGCAGAAGGTGCACGGGCGCGAGCAGCCCTCGGCCACCTTGAGGTAGGCGCTCGGGCCCGGCTCGGCCAGGAGGCGGGGGAGGCGGCGGCCGTAGTCCATCAAGGTGTCGGAGAAGGCCTCCCGCGCGGGCAGGGCGCCCTCCTCGCGGGCGGCCAGGAGCTCGGGCAGGCGGTCGTACTCCCGCGTGCCGATGAAGAGGTCCACCTCGGGCAGGCTCTGGGCCAGCTCGCCCCGGTAGCGCTCGGCCAGGCAGCCCGCCACCACCAGGGTCTTGAGCCCCGTCTCCTTGTGGGCGGCCACCCGGAGGATGGCGTCGATGGACTCGCGCTTGGCGTCCTCGATGAAGCCGCAGGTATTCACGATGGCGACGTCGGCCTCGGCGGCGTCCCCGACCAGGCGGTAGCCCGCGCCGGCCAGGGCGGCGAGCATGATCTCGCTGTCCACGGTGTTCTTGGCGCAGCCGAGGGAGACGAGGGCGGCGCGCGGGGCGCTTCCGTCAACGCCCGGCGCGGCGAGGCGCACGAGGGGCTTCTCCTGGATTCTCAGCAGACCGCTCATGAGCCCCCGCCCTCCGCCGGGCCGCCGTCCCCCGGGAGGACGCGCAAGGCCACCTTCCCACCCACTTTCCGGGATGCCGAGCGCGGGTCGAGGTGCCATTCCTCCCGGGGCCGGTTGAAGTAGCGGAGCGCCACATGGGGCAGCTCCCGCCGCAGGATGTCCAGGAGGAAGGCCATGCCCATCGCCTCCCCCGCTTCCTCCAGGCCGGGCAAGAGGTCGAGGTAGAGGTCCGGGTCCATGCAAAGGTTCTTCATCTGGATGACATGGAGGCCCGTGCGCCCGCAGAACTCAATCAGCGCCTCGGCCTCGGCCTCGAGGTCGGTCACCCCGGGGAAGACGAGGTAGTTGATCTGGGTGTAGAGGCCCGCGTCCACCGCGGCCTTGACCGTGTCCTCCACCTGCTCGAACCCGTAGGTTTCGGGCCGGTAGTAGGCGCGGTGCCACCCGGGCAGGACGCTGTTCGTGCTCACCCGGATGCTCTCGAGTCCCGCGGCCGCGAGGCGGGGCACCCATTCGGGGCGGCTTCCGTTGGTGTTGAGGTGAAGGGTGCCGCGCGCGGTGCGCTCGCGGATGAGGCGGCAGGCCCGCTCGATGACCCCCGCCTGGAGCAGGGGCTCGCCCTCGCAGCCCTGGCCGAAGCTCGCGACGGCGAGCTCCGCCCCCTCGAGATGCGGGAGGGCGATGTCGCGCAGTTCTTCGGGGGTGGGCACGAAGCCGATCCTCTCGTGGCTCGCCGGGAAGAGGTCGTCCGTCTGGAGGGAGATGCACCCCCGGCAGTCCGCGTTGCACAGGGGGGCGATGGGAAGGCCCATCTCCCAGCGCCCGGCGAAGAAGTTCTTGGCGGCGAAGCAGTGGAACTCCTGGGCGCAGCGGGCCAGGTGGGGGATCATGCGGTTCTTGGGATGGCGGTCCCGCATCTCCGCCACCCGCCCGGCGAGCCCCCGGTCGTCGAACCGGGCCGGGGCCCAGCGCGGGCAATCGTCCACCCGGACGGCGGCGCAGACGAAACCTCTCCCCTCCGGGTCGAAGCCCAGGGCGGTATAGGCCCAGAGCGGGAGCGCCGGGGCGTCCTCCCCGCGCTCGGCGCAGGGCAGGAGGGTGCGCATCCAGCCAGGCGCCGGGAAGGTGCAGGCTGCGGAGACGGGGACGGGGCTTTCGTCGAAATCGGCCTCTTCCACGACGACGAGCTCGCCCTTCTCCGGGCGCCCCCCCACGGGGTGGCTCCCCGGAAGGGTGAACAGGCGGCTCCCTTCCGGCAGGGGCGAGAGCTCCTCCGGCTGGGGGGCGACCGCCTCCCGGCCCTGGGCGCCGACCATGGCGAGATCCGGGTGCTCGAAGATGCGGCCCTGGGGATCGGCCGCGACCATGAGAGGCTGCATCGGGAAAGACGGCTCCAAGAGGTCGGCTAGCGGGTGGCGACGAAGCCCGAGTAGGCGGGGATGTTGTGCCGCTGGCGGAGGACCGAAAAGGCCTCGCGCACCTTGTCGAGCTCGGCCTGGACGCGGAGCCCCAGCTCGAGCGGGATGCGCGGGGCCTCCAGCTGGCGCCCGGCGGCGGCGAGCGAGTCCTTGGCGTCCTGGAGGATGCGCCGCTCTCTGTCCGAGAGGAGGAGCCTCCCCTGGAGGATGGCCCCCTCCACTTTTCCCATGTGCTCCCCCAGCTCGCGCTGTTCGCGCAGGAGATCGGTCCGGCTGCGGTCGGTCAGGAGCCGGCCGACCACCCCCTCGGTGGCCGCCCGCCCCAGGCCCTCCACACCCTTCCCGATGGCCTGGGCGCCCGTGTCCACCGCCTGGGGGGCGCCCTGGCAGCCCGCGATCAGAAGCGCGAGAATTCCCAGTCCGAACAGGCGGCGCATGAATGGTTCTCCGGAAGGAGGCCCTTCGGCCCGGCGAAGGGAGAGCCCCCTAGCTTACAGGCAAGCCGGGCCGGGCGCCACAGCGGGGCCGGGCCGCCTTCCTCTCGGCTGGGCGCCGCGGAACCGGGGGCGTCCAATCCCTCAAAACCTTGGGCGCCGCCCATCCCGTGGGATCTCCGCCGCTCCCGTTGCGCCCGCGCGGGGGATGAGGGAAAATAGAAAAATCATCCGGGGGCGCGGGATTTTTCCCATCCGCCGCTCCGGCGCCGAACGAAGGGAATCCCATGTCCCCTGCGGATCCGTTCCAGGAATTGGCCTTTTTTCAAAGAAGAATGCAGCGGCTCCTCGAGGAGAGCCTGCGCGGCCGCCGGCCCGCCCCGGTCCCCGAGCCCGCCGCCGCCCTCGAGACGGCCTGGGCCCCGCGCGTGAACGTCTATGAGCGGGACGACGAGGTGCTGATCTTCGTGGAGCTTCCCGGCATCCATTCGCCGGACGAGGTGTCGCTCGAGTTCCAAGAGGGTCTTCTCTCGGTGGGCGGCGTCCGGCGGGAGCCGGACGCCGGGGAACGGGCCGAGGCGGTGCTGGCGGAGGGAAATTTCGGGGCCTTCCGGCGCCTCATCAGCCTGCCGGAGGATGCCGACCCCTCCTCCATCACGGCCAAGATGAGGGCCGGCGTCCTGGAGATTCGCGCGGCCAAGCGCAAGCCCCGCCGGCTTGAGATCTCGGAATTCAAGGATTGATCCCGCGGCGGGAGCGCGCTGGCTCCCCCGTGTTTCGGGCCGTTATGCCGCCGCATGAAGAGGATGACCGCGACCCATGACCATGAGATCCGTCGCTTCCCGGCAAAGGTTCGTGAAGTGGATCAGTTGGCTTCCCGTCCTCGTCCTGGCCGCCTTCCTGGCCGGGCCGCCGCTGGCGGATCGCCCGGCCTTCGCGGCCGCCGCGGTGCAGGGACTCCCCTCCCTGGCGGACCTGGCCGAGCGCCTGCGTCCCTCGGTGGTGAACATCAGCGCCGAGACGGTCGTCCAGGCCCAGCCCGGAATCCCGGGCATGCCCGGCGACCCCTGGCCGGAGATGTTCCGCCGCTTCTTCGAGGGCCAGCCCCTCCCCTTCCCGGAGAGCGGCCCGCCGATCGAGCAGCGGAGCACCAGCCTGGGATCGGGCTTCCTCATCGACAAGGACGGCTTCGTCCTGACGAACAACCACGTCATCGAGAAGGCCACCGGCATCACCGTGATCCTCGACAACCGCAAGCGGCGCAAGGCCACGGTGGTGGGCCGCGATCCCCTGACCGATCTCGCCCTGCTCAAGGTGGAGAAGCGGCCGGGCGACAATTTCGTGCCCGTCGCGCTGGGCGACAGCGATAAGCTCCGGGTGGGAGAATGGGTGATGGCCATCGGCAATCCCTTCGGCCTCTCGCACACGGTGACGGCCGGGATCGTGAGCGCCAAGGGCCGGATGATCGGGGCCGGGCGCTTCGACGACTTCATCCAGACGGACGCCTCCATCAACCCCGGCAACAGCGGCGGCCCGCTCTTCAACCTCCAGGGCCAGGTGGTCGGGATCAACACCGCCATCTTCAGCCGGGCCGGGGGCAACATCGGCATCGGCTTCGCCATCCCGGCGAACATGGCGAAGACCATCGTCCCGCAGCTGCGGAAGGGCTCGGTGGTCCGCGGCTTCCTGGGGGTGTCCATCCAGTCGGTCAATGAGACGATGGCCAAGAGCCTCGGCCTCAAGGAGCAGCGCGGCGCCATCGTCGCCAGCGTGGTGGACGACAGCCCGGCGGCCAAGGCGGGCATCCGGCGCGGGGACGTGATCACCTCCCTGAACGAGCAGAAGATCGAGAAGGCCCGCGACCTCTCCCGGATAGCGGCCGACCTGAAGCCGGGCACCGCGGTCAGGGTGGCGGTCCTCCGCGCGGGGAAGCCTCTCGCCCTCACGGTGACGATGGGCCGCATGCCGGACGAGGAGCAGATGGTCGCCCGCGCGCCCGCCCGCGAGAACATCACCTCCTCCCTGGGCATCCAGGTGCAGGACCTCACGCCCGACATCGCCCGGCAAGTGGGGGTCCGCACCCGGTCGGGAGTGGTGATCACCAATGTGACGCAGGGCAGCCCCGCCGCCCAGGTGGGGCTGCAGCGGGGCGACGTGATCATCGAGGTGAACCAGAAGCGCGTCCGCAATGTGGCCGAGATGGGCCAGGCCCTGCAGCAGGGCAAGGGCACGGGCAACCTCTTCTTCGTGGAACGCAAGGGATCAACTTTCTACATGGCGATCGAGAACCAGGGTTGAGCCAGAGCGATCTGACAGAGGCGACCTTCCTCAATTCGAGCCTTCTGGAGGCCGCCGTCCGCATCTGCGGCCAAGTCGGGGCGAAGGCGATATTCGTCCACATCGACCCCATCCGCGACCTCGACAAGGACCTGGAGCCGCTGGAGCGCCGCCCGCAGGAGCTGGCCTGCTTCATCTCGACGTGCTCGGCCGAGCGCCACTCCACCCTCGCCGGCCGGGGCTGCCGCGCCATCCAGCTCCCCGACCTGCCCCTGGGCCGGCTGGACACCATCAAGATGGGGGTGCTCATCGCCCTGAGCGAGGGCTCCATCACGAAGCAGGACACCATCGTCTGCCTCTCCGGCCTCGCCTCGAACGGGCTGATCGACACCCTCATGGTGTTCCGTCTGGACCAGGAGACGGAGATGTTCCAGACCTCCGAGGCGCCGAGCGCAATCGACGGGGCGGACCCCAAGGTGTTCGAGACGGTGCTCTCGATGGCCCTGGAGCTCGCGGCGGAGGGGCGCGAGGGGAAGCCCCTGGGCGCCCTCCTCGTGCTGGGCGACCACGAGCTGGTGCTCCAGTACTCGCGGCAGCTCGTGATCAATCCCTTCCACGGCTACCCCGAGGAACAGCGGAACATCCTGGACCCGGCCCTGCGGGAGACCATCAAGGAGTTCAGCGCCATCGACGGCGCCTTCGTCATCCGGGGGGACGGCGTCATCGAGGCGGCCGGGCGCCACCTGAGCGCCGCGCCGCGCGCGGAGCTGCCCATGGGCCTCGGGGCACGGCACATGGCGGCCTCGGGCATCACCGAGGTGAGCTCGGCCACCTCCTTCGCCGTGAGCGAGTCCACCGGCACGGTGAGCGTCTTCAAGGACGGGAAGATCCTCATGCAGATCAACAAATCCCAGACGAGCCAACCGGCGCGCAGGAAGAAGAAAAGCCCCTAGGGAGACACCCTCATGGCGTACAGCAGGCTCTTCTGTCTCTTCACGCTGATTATCGCGGGCATCCTGGGGGTGAGCTCCCTGATCCTCAT
This sequence comes from Candidatus Tectomicrobia bacterium, assembly GCA_016192135.1. Classification (NCBI taxonomy): domain Bacteria; kingdom Pseudomonadati; phylum Candidatus Tectimicrobiota; species Candidatus Tectimicrobiota bacterium. The sequence goes on from JACPUR010000021.1 coordinate 29,256, forward strand.
GCTCGACCTGATCGGGATGCCGCTCTTCTAGTCCTCCCCGCCACCGCGGGAGGACGCCCCGCATGACGCCCGACCCTTTCGAGCGCTACCAGCACAACCTGCACCTCTCCCCCATCTCGACGCCCTCCCTGGAGGCCCTCGCGGGGCGCTGCGGCCTCGGCCGGGAGTCGGCCGTGCTCGACGCGGCCTGCGGGAAGGGAGGGGCCTGCCTCGTCCTCGCCCGGCGCTTCGGCTGCCCGGTCGTGGGGGTGGAGGCCCGGCCGGAGTTCGCCGAGGAGGCCCGCCGCCTGGCCCTCTTCTCGGACCTCGCCCATCTCGTGGACGTGGTGGAGGGGGGGCCGGGGGAGCTCCTCTTCGACGAGGGCTACTTCGACCTCGCCCTCCGGCTGGGCCCGGCGCGGCCCTTTCCCGTCCTGGAGGCCGCCCGGCGGCTCTCCCCCCTGGTGCGCCCAGGGGGCTGGATGATCCTGGGCGCGGTGGTGTGGAAGCCGGGGGCGCGGGCCGCCGCGCCGGAGGCCCTGCGGGCCTGGGCCGGGGCGGCCGCCCCGGCCGGGGTGCGGGAGGCGGAGGCGCTGCGCCGGGATTTCGCGGCGGAGGGCCTGGAAGCCGTGGATCATCGGGTCGAGCCCGACGCCTCCTGGGAGTCGTTCTACGCGCCCCAGGCCCGGGCCATCCTGGAGAGCCGCCGCGAATCCGGGCTCTCCTCCCGGGAGCGCGAGACGCTCGACCGGTGGCAGCGGGAACTGGAGCTTTTCCACAGCGGCGGGGGGCGGGAGGTCCTGGCCTACGCCTCGTTCCTCCTGCGCCTCCCGGATCGAGATGAGACTCCGGGGGCGGGGATCCGGTAAACTGGCGTCCGACCATCCATCAGGGGGAGAGACGCCGTGAACGCCGAAGCCGCCGCCAAACCGAAGCGAAAGATCCGGCACCTGGGAATCCTCACCGGGGGAGGGGACTGCCCCGGGCTGAACGCCGTCATCCGGGGGGCCGTCCTCACCGCCGCCCGGGAGGGGGTACGGATGACCGGCATCCGCAACGCCTTCGGCGGCCTCCTCCACAAGAGCTACGTGCAGCTCGAGCCGGAGACGGTCGAGGACCTGCTCCAGCGGGGCGGCACCTTTCTGGGCAGCTCGAACCGCGACAACCCCTTCGCCTACCCCATGAACATCGACGGCCAGCAGCGCGTGGTGGACGTCTCCGACACCATCCTTTCGAACTTCCGGGAGCTGGGACTGGACGGGCTCATCGCCGTCGGGGGGGACGGCACCCTCGCCATCACCCACGGCCTCTCCCAGAAGGGCCTGCCCGCCATCTGCGTCCCCAAGACCATCGACAACGACCTCCTGGCGACGGACGTGACCTTCGGCTTCGACACCGCCGTGGGGACGGCCACCGAGGCCATCGACCGCATCCGCACCACGGCGGAGAGCCACGGGCGGCTCATGGTGGTGGAGGTGATGGGACGGAACGCCGGGTGGATCGCCCTCTTCTGCGGGCTCTCCGGGGGGGCGGACGTGATCCTGCTGCCCGAGATCCCCTTCTCCATGGAGGCGGTGGCCGCCAAGATCCGAGAGGACCGCGCCGAGGGGAAGAACTTCAGCATCATCGTGGTGGCCGAGGGGGCCCACCTCAAGGGCCAGGACGTGGTGGTGAAGGCCATGGTGAACGATCCGACCGAGCCCCGCCGCCTGGGCGGCATCGGGAACCTCGTGGGGAAGACGCTCGAAGAGATCACCGGCATCGAGACCCGCGTCACCGTCCTCGGCCACATCCAGCGCGGGGGCACCCCTTCGACCTACGACCGCAACCTCTCCACCCGTTTCGGCGTCCACGCCGCCCTGAACGCCATGGCGGGGAACTTCGGCCATCTGGTCGCCCTCAGGCACGGCGCCATCGCCCTCGTCCCGCTCGGGGAGGCCGCCAAGGGCCAGCGCCTCGTCCCCCTGGATTCGGACTTCCTCCGGGTGGGCCGCTCGGTGGGCATCTCCTTCGGGGACGAGGAGTGAGGCCGCGAACCATCCGGGAGATCCGATGAACGAAATCGTCTCGCTCACCCTCCACGACCTCGGCGGGAAGCTCAGGGCGCGGGAGCTCTCCGCCGAAGAGGCGGCGCGCGCCTATCTCGCCCGCGTCGCCGAGACGGAGGAGCGCGTCCACGCCTACCTGAGCGTCCTGGAGGAGGAGGCGCTCGAGGCCGCCCGCGCGGCCGACAGCCGCCTCAAGGCGGGAGAGAGGGGCTCCCCCCTCCTGGGCGTCCCCGTGGCGGTCAAGGACCTCCTCTGCATGAAGGGCACGCGCACCACCTGCGGCTCGCGCATCCTGGAGCGCTTCACCGCCCCCTACGACGCCACCGCCGTGGCCCGGCTCAAGGCGGCGGGGGCGGTCATCCTGGGCAAGCTCAACATGGACGAGTTCGCCATGGGCTCCTCCACCGAGCGGAGCGCCTACGGCCCCACCCGCAACCCCTGGAACCTCGAGACCACGCCGGGGGGGAGCAGCGGGGGCTCGGCCGCCGCCGTGGCGGCCCGCTCGGCCGCGGCGGCGCTGGGCTCGGACACGGGGGGCTCCATCCGCCAGCCGGCCGCCTGCTGCGGGGTGGTGGGGATGAAGCCCACCTACGGCCGCGTCTCGCGCTACGGCCTCGTCGCCTTCGCCAGCTCGCTCGACCAGATCGGGCCCTTCGCCCGCACCGTGCGCGACTGCGCCCTCATGCTCGCCGCCGTGAGCGGGCATGACCCGCGCGACTCGACCTCCGCGACCGAGCCCGTGCCCGACTACGCCGCGGAACTGGACTCAGGGGCGAAGGGGATGCGCATCGGCATCCCAAAGGAGTACTTCATCGAGGGGATGGACGGGGAGGTCGAGGCCTCGGTGCGCGAGGCCATCCGGGTGATGGAGGGGCTGGGGGCGCGGATCGAGGAAGTCTCCCTCCCCCACACCGAGTACGCGCTGCCGGTCTACTACATCCTCGCCCCGGCCGAGGCGAGCAGCAACCTCGCCCGCTACGACGGGGTGCGCTACGGGCTGCGCGAGGAGGGGGACTCCGAGTTCGGCCCGCTGTTCGGGATGTACGCCGCGAGCCGCCAGGCCGGCTTCGGGGAGGAGGTGAAGCGCCGCATCATGCTCGGCACCTACGCCCTCTCCTCGGGCTACTACGACGCCTACTACACGAAGGCGCAGCGGGTGCGCACCCTGGTGAGCCGCGACTTCCGGGAGGCTTTCAAGAAGGTGGACGTGATCCTCTCGGCCACGGCGCCGACCCCCGCCTTCCGGCTCGGGGAGCGTATGGACGATCCGATCGCCATGTACCTCTCGGACATCCTCACCATCCCGTGCAACCTGGCCGGGCTGCCGGGCATCAGCGTCCCCTGCGGCCTCACCTCGGGAAAGCTCCCCATCGGGCTCCAGTTCGTCGGGCGGCCATTCGGGGAGGGCGAGGTGCTGCGCGCGGCGGCCGCCTTCGAGGGGGCGACGGCCCACCACCGGGCGCTCCCTCCCCTCTAGGCCGCGGAGACAGGACATGCCGAAGCGCCACGAGATCACCGAGCTGCTGGGGGACGGCATCGCGGAGGAGCTCTGCCACTCCGTCCGCGCCGTGGCGGCGGCCCTGCCGATCGAGGTGGCCTTCGACACGGTGAACCTCGAGCACTCGAACCGCCGCACCCACGGGCGCCAGCTCTACGACCAGGCGGTGGCCTCCATGCGCCGCACGGGGGCGGGCCTCAAGTACCCGACCGCCACCGTCGAGGAGAGCCCCAACGCCATCCTGCGGAAGCTCCTCAAGTTCGCCGTCATCCACCGGCCCGTGACCTCCATCCCGGGGCTCAAGACGCACTTCACGGGCAAGATAGACCTCGACATCGTCCGGGTGGCCACCGGGGGCACCTATGACGACCCGGGCCAGATGGTGGGCGACTACGCTGCGGTGAGCCTGCGGGTGGTGGACCGCAAGACCTGCGAGCAGGCCGCCCGCTACGCCTTCGCCATCGCGGCGCGGGACCGCAAGACCCTCACCTCCTCGAGCAAGTACACCATCCAGCGGGTGACGGACGGGCTCTTCGAGGACATCGTGGACGAGGTGGCCAAGGACATCGCCTTCGCGGGCCAGGTGAAGCACAGCCGCGAGCTCTTCGACGCCCTGCTCGCCAAGCTGGTCATGCGGCCCGAGCACTTCCAGGTCATCCTGGTGCTGAACGAGTACGGGGACTTCCTCTCCGACCTCGCCAGCGGCCTCATCGGGAGCCTGGGCCTGGGCGCCTCGGTCTCCCTCGCCTTCGACGAGCGGGGCCGGGTGTCGACCGCCATGTTCGACGCCACCCACGGCACCGCCCCGGACATCGCGGGGCAGGACAAGGCGAACCCGACGGCCATCCTGCTGGCCTTCTCGCTCCTCCTCGCCCACGTGGGGGAGGCCCGGGCGGCGGCGGCGCTCCGGCGGGGGCTCTTCGACTGCCTGGACGCGAAGGAGGCCACCCCGGACCTGGGCGGGGCGCTCGGCACCCAGGCCTTCACCGAGGCCGTCATCCGCCGCACGCTGGAGCGGCTGAAAGGATAAAGGAACGATGCCCTACGAGACCGTGATCGGGCTGGAGGTCCACGCCCAGCTCTCGACCCGGAGCAAGATCTTCTGCGCCTCGAGCGCGGCCTTCGGCGCGGCCCCGAACGCCCACACCTGCACGGTGGACCTGGGGCTCCCGGGGGTGCTGCCGGTGCTGAACCGCGAGGTGGTGGAGTACACCCTGCGCCTCGGGCTCGCGGTGGGGGCCGGGGTGGCCCCGGCCTGCCGCTTCGCCCGGAAGCACTACTTCTACCCGGACCTCCCCAAGGGCTACCAGATCAGCCAATACGAGGAGCCCATCTGCACGGGCGGGGAGGTCCGCCTCCTCCTCAAGAATGGGACCGGGCGCCGAGTGCGCCTCACCCGCATCCACATGGAGGAGGACGCCGGCAAGCTCATCCACGGCGAGGAGCTGGGCGACCCGGCCCACTCCTACGTGGACTTCAACCGGGCCGGGGTGCCGCTCCTCGAGATCGTGACCGAGCCCGGCCTCCGGAGCCCCGAGGAGGCCGAGGCCTTCGTGCGCAAGCTCCGCACCCTGGTGCGCTACCTGGGCATCTGCGACGGCAACATGCAGGAGGGGAGCCTGCGCTGCGACGCGAACATCTCGCTCCGCCCCCAAGGCGCGGAGAAGCTGGGGGCCAAGGTCGAGATCAAGAACATCAACTCCTTCCGCAACCTCAGGCGCGCCCTCGAGTACGAGGAGGTGCGCCAGGCCAAGCTCCTCGACGCGGGCCGGACGATCGAGCAGGAGACCCGGCTCTGGAACGAGGCCCAGGGGGCGACCCTCCCGATGCGCTCCAAGGAGTACGCCCACGACTACCGCTACTTCCCGGACCCGGACCTCGTGCCCTTGAAAGTGGGGCAGGACTGGCTGGACCGGGTGCGGGCCGCGCTGCCCGAGCTCCCGGACGCCAAGCGCGAGCGCTTCCAGCGGGAGTACAGCCTGCCCGCCTACGACGCCGAGGTGCTGACCGAGGAGCGGGCGCTCGCGGACTACTACGAGAAAGTTGTGGAAGAGACAGGCATTAAACTTGCCAAGGTGGCGAGCAATATGGTGATGGGGGAATTCTTGCGTCTCTTAAACGAGCTCAAGGTGGGTTTCGAGCTCTTGGCACAAATGAATTCTGGCAAAGTAAAATACGAGGATCATTCTATCTCCTCTCCTAAGCGTCTTGGCCAGCTTATTAAGCTCCATTCTGTACCCAAGCCCCCGAGTAATACACCCTTGATCAGCGGAACGATTGCAAAAGCCATCCTCCCGAAGATGAGCCAGGGCGAATATATAACGATGGAGCTGGAAGACATCGTGAAAATGGAAGGTGGAGGCCAGATCTCGGACGCGGGCGCCCTCGACGCGGCCATCGAGGCGGTGCTCTCGGCCAACCCCAAGGAGGTCGAGGCCTACAAGGGGGGCCGGAAGCAGCTCCTCGGCTTCTTCACCGGCCAGGTGATGAAGGCCACCGGGGGCAAGGCCAACCCCCAGGCCCTCCAGGCCGCGCTGAAGGCAAAGCTGGACTAGACTGGCGCTCATTCCCCGTGCGGAGAAAGGTCCCCCATGCCCTTCTACAAGATTTCCGAGATGGAGACCCTGCGGGAGGGGGAGAGCCCCCTGGCCGAGATCAAGCGGGTGGCCGGGGAGCTCATGAAGGCGGGCGTCGTGACCTACCACAAGGGCCACGGCGCGCCCCCCCACTACCACCCGCGCGACGAGCAGTTCATCCTCGTGCTGGAGGGGAGGCGCTACTTCATCCTGGGGGACGAGGAGCGCGTCGTGGGACCCGGGGACCTCGTCCACATCCCCCGCAACACCCGCCACGGCGGGCGCTCCCTCGACGAGCGGTGCGTGATGTTCGTCGTGAAGAGCCCGGCCGGGGACGGGCGCCTGAGCCAGGACTACCACGCGGCAGCCGATCAGGAGGCCGTCGCCGCCCGCCTGGACCGGAAAGCGAAGGAGCTCGCCTGATGGCCGTCCGCGCGATGCGCAAGGTGCCCTGGCTCATCTACTTCCCGGAGGACTACCGCTGGTCGTTCAACGTCCACATCGCCCTCGCCATGGCCCGCTCGGGGGGCGGCGAGGTGGGCGAGGTGGACCAGGTGTGCCGGGCCCTCCGGAAGAAGCCGGGGGACGAGGCGGCGTGGTTCCGCGAGTGGACCCGGATGGGGGACCGCCTGCGCCTGCGCGGAGAGTCCGAGCTCAAGGAGGGCCGCCGCCTCACCGCCGCCGGCAACTTCCAGCGCGCCTCGACCTACTACCAGATGGGGGAGCGCTTCCGAATACCTAAGGACAAGAAGGCGCTGGACGCCTACCGCCAGTCGGTCCGCTGCTTCCACCGCTACGCCGGGCTCACCGACCGGCCCTCCATCGCCCCGGTGGACATCCCCTTCGGACGCAAGAAGCTCCCGGCCTACTTCCTCCCGCCCCAGGGCCGGGCCAAGAAGAAGCCCCCGGTGGTGGTGCTCTACAACGGCTTCGACGGCACCAAGGAGATGAGCGTGAACTGGGCGGCGGACGCCTTGACGCGCCGGGGGATGGCCTGCCTCGTGGCGGACAGCCCGGGGGTGGGGGAGGCCATCCGCTTCCGGGGCATCCACCTGCGCCACGACGTCGAGGTGGCGGGCTCGGCCATCCTGGACTGGCTGGAGAAAAGAAAGGACGTGGACGGCCGCCGCGCCGCCATCATGGCGCCGAGCCTCGGGGGCTACTACGCCCCCCGCACCGCCAGCATGGAGCCGCGCTTCAAGGCCTGCGTCGCCTGGGGCGCCATCTGGGACTACCACGCCATCTGGAAGCGGCGCATCGAGGCCGCCTTCAAGATGCAGCTCCCGGTGCCGGGGGACCACCTCACCTGGAGCCTCAAGACCCGGACGCTGGAGGAGGCGCTGAAGAAGCTCGAGAAGTTCCGGCTCGACGGCGTGGTGCAGCGGATGAGGTGCCCCTTCCTCCTCGTCCACGGCCTGGACGACCAGCAGATCTCCCTGGCCGACGCCCGCGCCTGCTTCCGCGCCGCGGGCTCGAAGGACAAGACCCTCCGGGTCTTCCGCGGCCCCGACGGGGGCGCCCAGCACTGCAACACCGACTACCTCGCCCCCGTCGTGGACTTCATGGCCGACTGGCTCAAGGAGAAGCTGCGGGCGTAGATAAACTTCTAGATTACAGGGCTTGCATGCATAATGGCCCCACGTTCTTTATGCTATAATTGCATAAGTTGATTGGGAGGTTCAGAAATGGCGAACGAGACGGAACAAAAAGGAAATCACCGAATTGTCCGGGCGCGGAACGGATTGGAAGAGACTTGGCTTATCATTAAGGAGAGCCTCTTCCATCCGTTCTCGACAACGACGATTGTGACGGGCGACGTCATGCCCGGGGAAACTCCTGGTGGGGACAAGAACGGGTCGGACGACAATTCAAAATAGAGTTCATGACTAAACCCGGGCCGCCTACCCGCAAGAAAGAAATCAGAGAATATTTCAAGCTCACCTTTGGAGCAGTGGTGGGCATTACCCTGTTGGCTCTTGTTCTGTATGTTGCAATCTCCCTTATGGTCGGAAATTCTCCCCCGCCGCATATCAACAGACTTTTCGAGACGCTCGACTTCATAATCAAAGCCGGAGTCGGCGCGATTTTCGGATTGCTCGGCGGCAAGAAAATCGAATGATTACCGAATCCGCCCAATTGCGATTTCCATCTTCTCATTTCCAGGGCGCAGGTTACTTCAGCCCAGCCTTAGGAGTTCCATGGACGGCGGCGTCGAGACGGCCCTGCGCTACTCCCTCGCCACCCTGCTCGCCCTGGGCGGGATGCGCTTCTACTACGAGTTCGTGAGGCTGAGCGCCCTGCGCGACGCGAGGCGCGGGGTGCACGCCATCCTGGGCTGGCTCCAGGCGGGCTTCCTGCCCTCCTTCATCCTCTCCTTCCTCGCGGCCTACTGGATCAGCCGCTCGACCGCCCTGGCCGCGGTCGGGGACTTCGTCTTCTGGTTCACCTACTTCCTCTGCACCCTTCTTGTGCTCGCCTCCTTCGCCCGCCAGGCCGCCCGCCGCGGGAGCGCCCGCCCCGGGGACCGCCCGCCCGTCTCCCCCGCCGACCCCATCGCCTGGCTGAGGCGGATGATGGGCGAGGACGGGGAGGGGAAGGGGTGATTCAGCGCTGACGCATCCATGCGAAGCGAAAACGGGTGGGGCCATCCCAGAGACGCTTTTTGATAGAATGCTCCCAAGGCGGCATGTCCGGCCGGGGAAGGAATGACGACGATGGGAAAAGAGGCGATCGGAGCTTCTGCCGCACAGATACGGGACTTCTGCCGGAGATGGAAGGTGGCGGAGCTCCATCTGTTCGGCTCGGTCCTGCGGGAGGATTTCGGGCCGGAGAGCGATGTAGACGTCCTGGTCACCTTCTCTCCCGAAGCGACCTGGGGCCTGTTCGATCTGGTCCGGATGGAGGAAGAGCTCTCCCGGCTGTTCGGGCGGAAAGTGGACTTGGTGGAGCGGCCCGCCGTGGAGCGCAGCGAGAACTACCTCCGCCGGGAGAGCATCCTCTCCTCCATCGAGCCGCTTTATGTCGAGGGATGAAACCTACCTTCTGGACATGCTCCTGGCGGCCCGGAAGATTCGCCGCTTCGCGGAGCGTGCCTCCAAAGATGCGTTCCAGGCGGACGAACTGGCACAGATGGGCCTGATTCATCTGATTCAGATTGTCGGCGAAGCGGCCCGCGGGGTCTCCGCGGAGTTCCGGGCATCTCATCCCGAAATTCCCTGGCAGGAGGTCATCGGGATGCGGCACCGGCTCGTGCACGATTACCTGAATGTCGACCTGGGCCGCGTCTGGAAAACGGTGGAAGAAGATATACCCCAATTGATCCGGCAATTGGAGAAATTCGTCGAAGACAGGAAATAACCGGAATCCCCCTACTCCATGTGCACCGCACCGGCGCCCCAGCCCCCGAAGAGGAGGCGGTGCGCCTCGGCGACGCGCGCCGCGTCGCGGCGGAGGAGCTCGGCCGGGCCCAGGCTCGGGTCCTCCTTCTCCCGGGGGCAGGGGCCCTTCCCCGCCCGCCAGAGGAAGAAGGCCACCGCCTGGGAGGGGAACATGGCGTAGGTGACGGCGTCCCTCGGGCGCTGGAGGAGGCCCTTCTCGCGAAGCTCCGCCTCGCACCGGGGAAGCGCGTCGGCGGGAATCTCCATGGGGGCTTCGTAGTCGACGGGGCCGTTATGCCCGACTATTTTCCTCTGGAGATCCGGATCGAGCTTTCCGAGCGGCTTCCCGTACACGCCGTTGATGTAGTCCACCACCTGGGTGGGCCGCTGGTAGTCCTCCCCGCGCAGCACGCTCAGGGCGACCTCCACCCCGACCACCTGGCTGGTGGGGGTGACGAGAGGCGGGTAGCCCAGCTTCTCCCAGACCGCCGGGAAGCGGTCCAGCACTTCCCGTATCCGATTTCCCAGCCCCATGCCCTCGAGCTGGAGTACGTAGTTGGTCCACATCCCGCCCGGGATGCGGTGCTCGAGCACGCCCGCGTCGAGCGGCACCTGGAACCGCGCCAGGTGGCGCGCCTCGGCGTGGGGCAGGAAGTAGCCGCGGATGGCCGGGAAGCGGGACCGGTCCAGGCGGACCTCGCGCCCCGCGCCCTCGAACATGGCCGCGAGCGTCTCGACGGCGGGGAAGGAGGTGAAATGGCTCATCGGGGAGATGACGCCATCGATCACGTTCGCCCCGGCCTCGACCCCCGCGTAGTAGGCGGCGGGCGCCAGGCCGCTCGAGTAGTGGCAGTGGAGCTGGATCAGGAGGCGGGGGTATCTTCGCCGAACCGCCCGGACGATGGCGGCGACGGGCGAGGGCCTGGCCACCCCGGCCATGTCCTTGAGGCAGAAGCTCTCGCCCGCGCTCTCCGGGTCGAGCAGCCCCCTCTCCACGAGATCGTCCACGAAGCCGATGTAGTACTCGGGCGTGTGGACGGGGCTCTCGGTGTAGCTGGCGCAGACCTGGCTGTGCCCCCCGGCCTCGCGCACGAACCGCACGGCGTTCTCGAGGTTCCGGGGGTCGTTCATGGCGTCGAAGGTGCGGAAGATGTCGATCCCCGCGCGCCGGGCCTCGCGGATGAAGGCGCGCAGGACGTCGTTGGGCGCCTTCCCGTAGCCCACGCCGTTCTGGCCCCGGAGGAGCATCTGGAGGGGAGTCTTGGGGGCCGCCGCCTTGAGCCGCTCGAGGTTCTCCCAGGGGTCCTCGCCCAGGAACCGCAGGGCCGTGTCGAAGGTGGCGCCGCCCCAGGCCTCGAGGGAGAAGAAACCGGCCGCGTCGATCTCGGGGAGGATGCCCAGCGCCAGCCGGTTGGGCATCCGGGTGGCCCAGAGGGACTGGGGCGCGTCCCGCAGGGTGGTGTCGGTGACGCCGACCTCGGCGCTCTCCACCAGCCGGCGCACCCTCTGTTCCAGATTCATGCCGGATTCCCTTACTTTTTTACAGTCCGGACATACACGTCGGCCCGCAGCCTTCCGAGGAAGGCCAAGCCGCGCGGCGCCCTGAGGGGTTTTCCTGCAATCTCGCCTGCGAGACGGCGCCGCCCGGCCGGGGCGGCGCCGGCCCCATATCTTTACCTCTTTGGCGGGATGACCGGCAAGAGGAGGTAAGGCTGCCGGCTGCCCCCCGCGTGGAGGGTGACCCTCTTCCCGAAAATCCTGGGCGGGCGGTCCCGCGGGTCGTCGTGCAGGAAGGGCCCGCAGCCGGTGAAGGGCATCTTCATGTTCGAGAGCTTGAGGCCCTCGCCGGGATAGACGTAGTCCTTGCCCCGCACGGTGAGCCCGATGCGGTGGCCCGCGGGCACCACGATGCAGGTGGGCCAGATCTCGACGTCGAGCTCGTACACCCGCCCCGGCTTCAGGGGCTGCTTCTCGTCGTGCGCGTGGTAGGGCCGCCAGGGCCTGGTGAGCTTCTTGTCGAGCTTGCGGTGGGAGGCCCGGAGCCAGCCCTGCCCGATGGGGGTGTGGGGGTCGACCGTGCCCGAGAAGGTGATCTCGCGCATGTCCGGGGTGAAGAGGCGCAGGACGAGAAAGATGTCCGCGTCCTCGGTCTCGGACGACACGAAGAGCTTGGCCGCGGCGGGGCCGGTGATCTCGGTTTCGGCCTTGAAGGGGGGCATCATGAAGGTGACGCCCTCGCCCAGGCCCTCATACGCGGTCTTCCCGGCGGAGGCCTTCTTCGCGCCCAGGGTCAGCTCGTTCGGGTTCAGGTAGAACTTGGTCCACCGGGTGCGCTTGAGGGGCCACTCGCTCTCCCGGCGCTCGGCGAACCTCTCCCCCACGTGGCGGACCTGGAGGAGCACCCTGGGCTGCTTCTTCCAGCTTGTGTCCTCCCCCTTGAGGAAGTGGCCGAAGAACTTGCGCTGCATGGCGTCGCCGTAGGGGGTGTAGAAGTGGGTCCAGTGCTCGAGGCCGTGCGCCTCGAGCCATTTCTCCTTCGAGGCGGCGCGGTAGAAGGCCTCGAAGTTGCCGCGCGGGTGAAGCCCCTGCCCGCCCCAGCTCGCGGCCGAGAGGAAGGGGGTCTTGACCTTGGACCAGTCCGGGGTGCGCGCCTTCCAGTGCTCATCGTCGAGCGGATGGGCGAAGCAGGACTCGCCGTAGTCGTCGATGTTGCGCCCGAGCTCCTCCTCGGAGAGCGTCTCGGGGCCGCAGACGAGCTCGCCCGTGACGCGGCTCCGGGGCCCGCGCTCCCCCAGGCCGTGCTGCACGGTGCGCACCTGGGTGTCGTACCAGTCGGCGCAGAAGGTGCTGAAGATGCCCCCCTGGTGGCTCACGTCGCGGTAGAAGTCCGCCGCGCCCTCCCAGGCGCACATGGCGGCCAGGTGCCTGGGCTGGAGCGCCGCCACCATCCACTGGTTCATGGCGTAGTAGGAGATGCCGTTCAGCCCCACCTTCCCGTTGCTCCAGGGCTGGACCCCGGCCCACTCGATGCACTGGGCGAAGTCCTGGGTCTCGCGCGGGGACCAGATCTCCATGTAGCCGGGCGAGCGGCCCGCGCCGCGCGAGTCCACCCGGACGCAGACGTAGCCGTCCGGCACCCACTTCTCGGGGTCCACCACCTCCCAGTTCTGGTACTTGTTCGAGGAGCCCGCGATGGCCTCGGGATGGTCGCGGGAGAAGATCTCCCAGACCGTCTTGTAGCCCTCCTGGTAGGCGAGGCCCTTGGCGTAGGGGCCGTAGGTCATGATGACGGGGTATTTCTTGCCCTCGTCCATGGGCCGGAAGACGTCGGCTCGCAGCACCACGCCGTCCTCCATGGGGACGGGGGCGTCCCAGTCGATCCGCATGCCGTCCCGGATCTCGCTCCGCATGATGTCGTTCATCTCTCTCCTCCTACTGGAAAACGCACGGAAGGACCGCCGTGGGGGATGGTTTCGGCTCGATGGGGGGATTCTAGCCGCCCCGGCCGGGGTTTGAAAAATCGCCCCGGGCACGAAAATGGCGCGATTTGCGCGAAATTGCGCGAAATTGCGGTAGCGGGCGGCGCGGCGGGAGGGGGTATGTTGGATTGGGGGCGCGGTGGCGGCCGCCTATTCGTAGGGGCGGCCCTGTTTTCCCCTCTCCCTCCGGGAGAGGGCAGGGTGAGGGGGGACGCCGCCGGTGGATGGCCCTCACCCCAACCCTCTCCCGGAGGGAGAGGGGGAAAACCCCGCCCTACAGATCGGGATGCGCCGGATGCCCGTCTCGCGAAGTCCCGCGAATTGATGGGAAAACCCCTTTTCACCGGCAGGAGGGTGGAGGCGAGTAACGGCTAGTAACGCTTATTGAGGGATAAAGAGGGGATAAAGCCCCGTTTTTTCTCCCGGTCTTACCGCGCCCGCAGGGGAGCGAGGGCGCTCAGGGCGAAGAGGAGGGCGGCCGCGGCTGGTGCCGCATAGTAACGGATAATAACGCCAAACATGAAAAACCGGCGGCGCCGCTAGGGCTTGGCGGAGTCCTTCCCGAGGGCGCGCAGGTGCACCCAGCGCCGGGCCTCGATCTCGAAGCCCCACTCCATCTGGCCGGCCGCCAGGGCCGGCGGGGCCTCCCCGCTCAGGAGCTCGGCGCAGGGTTCCATCTGGATGCGGTAGTAGACGACGTAGTGGGGCTCGAAGCGGGGGGAAAAATGCTTCTCCCGGAAGGCCAGGGGGCAGATGCGGGGGCCCCGGCCCGCCTCCCCGGCCGCGAGGGTGCCGAGCTCGCCCCCGGCCCTGAACCACTTAGAGGCGTCCCCGCCGAAGGCGCGCTTCACCTCCTCGGCGTGCTCGGGGAGATAGAAAGACTGGAGGACGAGCGGCCAGTTGCCCCAGGCGGCGGCGGACTCGATCCGGTCCAGGGCGCGGGCGAGCCCCTGGCGCCCGGGGACCTGGGGCCCCACCTCAAGGCCCGCGCAGGCCGCGAGGAGCAGGGCGGGCAGGAGCAGGAGGGCGCGGCGGGGCATCAGTCCTCCTTCTTGGGGAGGCGGTACGGGTCGTGGCAGGTCTTGCAGCTGTCGCCGAGGGCGGCGAAGGCCTTGGCCACGGCGGCGCGGTCCTTCTTCCCGGCCGCCCCGGCGAGCGCCCGGGCCGCCTGGACCGACGTCTCCGCCAGCTCCTTGTAGTGGCCGAAGTTCTTCCACACCTCGGGCTTGATGCGCGTCTTGCCCACGTTGCTCCCCTCGGGGCTGAGCGAGGGGATTTTGGCGACGAGCCCGGCCACGCGGTTCGCGGCCGCGAGGACCTGGGGGAAGTCGCCCTTTCCGGTATAAACCTTGATCTCGCGCATGGCCTGGTTGATCGCCTTCATGGTGTCGAGACGCTCTTTCTGCACCTGGGCCGGGTCCGCCCCCCGGGCCACGGGGCCGGCCGCCAGGACGAAGAAGGCCGCCACCGCCGGCGCGAGCATGAGCCGCCGAGTGCGCACGAAAATCCCTCCGACGCATAGAAAAAGAAAGGGGAGGCGCGGGCCTCCCTCGCGGCGGATATCGTATGCAGGGGGGAAACGGACTGTCAATCGGGAGATTCGCCCGCCGGGGCCGCTCCCCCGGCCCTACGAACTACCGGGGCTCCACGAACTCCCGGGGCTCCACGAACTCCCGGCGCACCCAGCCTTCTCCCTGCGGCGTCGCCACCCGCACCCAGCGCACCGGCTGCCGCTCCGGGGCGTCGGCGCCGATCATCGCCCAATACTCCGAGGCGGGCGGGTCGGGCGGCTCGACCGCGAGCATGACCGCCTCCGTCAGGTGGGGCACCCGGGCGATGCGCAGGGCCCGGGCGCCGGGGCCGCCCGGGCGGTCCCAGAGGTAGACCCACTCGCTCACGGGGGCGAACTGGACGTGCCGGGGCACCGCGCGGAGCACCACCGGGGTCGAGGGGACCAGCTCCTCCCGGGCCTTCCACGGCTCAGGCCCCGCGCAGGCCCCCAGGAACGAGGCCAGGAGGGCCAGCGCCACCGACCGCCACCCCCATGCAGGTTTCATGCTTGCCCTCCCCCGGCCGTGCGGCCTCCCGCACGTTCCCAGGCGTTCGGAAAAGCAAATCCCATGCCCCGGGCGTATTTGTGTAATGCATTTAATTTCAAATACTTAAATAAAGGCGGCCCGAGCGGGAGGTGGAAAAAAATGCCTCAGGCACCGTTCGGGGCGGCGGCGTGGGCGTAATCCAGGAAGCCCCGGGCCAGGGGGCTCAGGCTGCGGGCCTTGTGGACGACGGAGTAGAACTCCCGGATGCATTCGAAGCCCTGGATCTCCACCTCGCGGAGCGCCCCGCCCGCCAGGTCCTCGGCCACGGCGAAGCGGGAGACGATGGCCACCCCCACCCCCGCCTTGAGGGCGGTGCGGACGGCCTGGGGGTTCCCCAGCACGGCGGCCACCTGGCCGGGCCGCATCTCGAAGCCCAGCTCGCGCAGCCGCTCCTCGGCCACCGACCGGGTGCCCGAGCCCTCCTCGCGCACGATCAGCTTCTCCCCCGCCAGGTCCTCGGCGCGGATGCACCGCTTCCCGGCCAGGGGGTGACCGGGGGGGACGGCCAGGAGAAGCTCGTCCCGGGCGAAGAGGCGGTAGACAAGCTGCGCGTTCGAGTGGCGGGCCCCGGTGAAGCCGATCTGGAACTCCCCCTCGATCACCCCGCCCGCCACCCGGCCCGAGTCCAGTATCCGGATGCTGACCGTGGTCTCCGGGTAGCGCTTCTTGAAGCCGCCGAGCAGGCCCGGCAGGAGGAATCCCCCGGGGATGGTGCTGGCCCCGAGAGAGAGGTGGCCCTTCACGATGCCCAGGAAATCCTCGATGGCCGCCTTGGCCCGCTCCCGCTCCTGGAGGATCCGCTGGGCGTGCGCCTGGAGGAGCGCCCCGGCGCGCGTGGGCTGGACGCGGCGGCCCAGGCGGTCGAAGAGCCGGGCGCCCAGCTCCTCTTCGAGGGTCTTGATGTGCTCGCTGGCGGTGGGCTGGGAGAGGCCGAGCGCCTTCGCCGCCCGGGAGAAGCTCCCCGACTTCATGACCTGGCAGAAGACCTCGAGCTGCCGGATGTCCATGGGGCGCCTCCAGCCATTCTCATTTCCTCTGACTCGGCCCCAATGTATCGCCTTTCCCTATTCTTATCAAAGGGGGCGCAGCGGCTTTCGCCGGGGGCCGGGCTTATTTCTGCGCCCAGTCCGGGACGGGCTCGCCCGCCTTGAGGTATTGGACGAGCTCGATGGCGAGCCCTCCGGTGGTCGAGGGATCGGTGAAGGTGATGATGCCCCCGCGCGAGCCGAAGAGGGGCCTGAGGGTGAACTTCACGCCCTTCCCCTCCCACTCGGCCATGACGGCGCGGAGGTCGTCCACCCGGAAGCAGATGTGGTGCAGTCCCTCGCCCCGGGCGGCGATGAACTTGTTGGCCGGGGCCTCGGGGTTGCTGTTCTCCAGGAGCTCGAGGACGGCGCCCTGGCATTCGTAGAAGTCGAGCCTCGAGGTGTTGCCGGGCCGCTCGTACACCTTGCGCTCGAGGAAGGTGAACCCGAGCAGCTTCTCCATCATCCCCCGCTTGCCGTCCGCGTCGCGGACGGCGTATCCGATGTGGTCCATCGCCGGCATCTGCCCCTCTCCTCCGAAAGATCAGCCCCTGAATTTCGGGAAGGCTACCCCCCGCCGGGGCGGCCCCGCAATCGGCTCCGCGCCTCCTGTACGCGCCGGGAGGCCCCCGCTATACTCGGCCCGCACCCGTCCTCCCGGTTTCCTTCGGTGAAAGGCGCATGGCCGCTCTCCTCCGCGTCGCCGAGATCATGTTCCCCGTCCTGGCGCTCATGGGGGCCGGCTTCACCTACGGCCGCTGGCGGAAGCTCGACCCCCGGTTCATCACCGACCTCATCCTCTTCCTGATGGGGCCCGCCCTCATGTTCGACGCCCTCGCCCGCCAGCGCTTCGACGCGGGGGAGCTCATCCGGGCGATGGGCTTCTCCCTGGCCATCCAGCTCATCCCGGGGGCCGCCGCCCTGGCCGTCCGCCGGGCTGCGGGCATCCGCTCGCGCGCCTTCGTGCCCTCGGTCATGATCATGAACACGGTCTCGCTGCCCTACCCGCTGGCCCTGCTCGCCTTCGGGGAGGCGGGGCTGGCCCAGGTGGTGCTCCTCTCCATCCCCAACGTGTTCATCGTCTTCACATTGGGCATCATGCTCCACGGGGGGCGCTCCCAGACGATGGAGCCCCTGCGCATGCCCTCTCTCTACGCATCGGGAGCGGGCATCCTCGTCTCGATGCTCGCCCTGCCCGTGCCGGCCTTCCTCCTGAGCTTCACCCACATCGCGGGCCGGGGGATGTTCCCGCTGGAGCTGTTCGCCCTGGGCTACCGGCTGCGATCGATCCGGATCTCCGACCTGAGGCTGAGCCTGTTCACGGTGGGGCTGAGGTTCGGCCTGGGCTTCCTGACGGCCTGGGGGATCGCCCGGGTCTTCGCGCTCGAGGAGACGGCGCGGGCGGCCCTCTTCCTCGTCTCCTGCAGCCCGCCGGCCATCCTCAACTACATCTTCGCGGAGCGCTACGGCCAGGAGGGCCCGCTCGCCGCCTCCATCGTCTTCACCGGCACGGCGGCCAGCCTGCTCACGACGCCCCTCGTCCTTCTCTACCTCCAGCTCGCCTGACTCACCCTTCCGCCTTCCTCCGCAGCCACAGCCGGATGGGCTCGGCGAAGTACCAGAAGAGCAGGATCACGACGAGGGCGCCGATGAAGATACCCGCCACGAGATCGTACCTCTCGTCGTAGAGGTTCGCTCCCTGGAGGCTCAGCATGATCGTCCCCGGGATGCGGCCGAACGTGGCCACCAGGAGGAACGTCCGCGTGCTCAGGGGGCTCAGGCCCAGCAGGTAGCACATGTAGTCCTTGGGAAAACCGGGGATGGAGAAGAAGACGAAGGCCAGGAAGGCGCCCCGGCCTGCGACGAGGAAGTCGAACTTGTCCAGGACGGCGCGGGAGATGAGCTTCTCGACGAAGGGCCGGCCAAGCCACCGGCCCAGGAGAAAGCAGATCCAGCTCCCCAGGCTCAGGCCGACGGTGCTGTAGACAGTGGAGGTCCACACCCCGAACACGTAGCCGCCCAGGAAGCCGGTGACCTCGCCGGGGATGGGAGAGAAAACCACCTGGAGCACCTGGAGCCCGATGAACACCAGGGGGCCCCAGGCGCCGTAGGAGTTGATCCAGAGGCGGAATCTCTCCCGCCGCCCCTGGAGCCGGATGAGGTACTGGACGCCGTCGGCGATCTCGCGTCCGAAGTAGAGGCCCCCGGCCGCGAGGAGAAGCGCGCCCGCGGCCACCGCCCAGAAGATGCGCCGGCGGCGGCGCAGGCCGTTCTCCGTCCCCCCGTTCCCCCCGGCCATCTCCCCTCCCGATCCGGACTTTCCTGGATTAGTACCCATCGGACGGCCAGCGTCAAAGCCCTCCCCGCCGCCCTCGGCCCTCTCTTCTTGACGCACGGGAAGCCACCGATCAAGATCACCCATCCGGCGCGGATCCCGCGGGGGCGCCTGCCCTGCCCGCGATGACGGAAGGGCGGCGTAACGTTGGCCTCCGGCCCGCGCCCGAGAAGGAGAGAGTCCATGGCCGTCACCCCGGCCCAGGCCGCCTGGCAGCGCGAGACGAGCGTCCGCACGTTCGCGGCCGGAGAGGATCGCCCGGGCCTGCACGCGCGGATCGGGGAGGCCTGGCTCGACGCCGTGCGGGAGGCCATGCCGCCCGGGGCGGGGCACCTGGACGCGGGGTGCGGCCGGGGGCGGATGACGTGGGCCCTCGCCTGCCGGTGGTTCCCCGCCGGATGGTCCGTCGGAGTGGACCGCGAGGAGGCGCCGCTCGCCGAGGCGCGCGAGCAGGCCTCACGTCTTGGCCTCGGGGGCGCCCGCTTCGTCCGGGGAGACATCGAGAGCCAGGAGTACGAGGCCTTCCTGGGGGGCCGCGCCCCCGGAATCGTGACCGCCCACCTATGCATGAGCCCCGCCATCGCCGAGCGGGCCGCGCGGGCGCTGCCGAAGGGGGGCGTCTTCGCCTTCGCCGCCCTCCATCCTGCGCTCTGGAGCGAGACGGGCCGGCCGAGCCGCTTCGCCCTCGGGGAGGAGGAGGCCGAACGGCTCCTCGCTTCCTTGGGCTTCATCCCCCTCTTCCGCCGCCTGGAGACGACCGTGCTCCGCTTCCGGGCCCCGCGCGAGGCGGAGGAGGACCTCTTCCAGGGCGGCCGCGCCGTCCCCCGCTGGCGGGAGGACGGCCGCTGGGACGCCTTGATGTCCTATCTCAGGCAGGGGGGAGCCACCCTCACCGTCCGCGCCCAGCTCCAGTGCGTCGCGCGGAAGGAGCGCGCGTGATGGACCTGCGGCCCGCCTCGGCGGTGGCGGAGCTTTCGCCGGAGGAATTGGCCCTGGCGGCCAAGTCGCTCGCCCGCCGCCACGGCTTCGACCTGGCCGGCATCGCCCCCCCGGAGCTGGGCGAGGCGCACGGGCGCTACCTCGAGTGGCTCAGGCTCGGCTACGAGGGAGAGATGGCCTACCTGCGCCGCAACCCCGAGGCGCGCTCCGACCTGCGGCGCGTGTGGCCCGCGACCCGGTGCGCCCTGGTCGTTGCCATCCGCTACCGCGGAGAGAAAATGCACGAACCGCCCGCCGCCTTGCCGGGCCGGATCGCCTCCTACGCCCACGGCGGGGACTACCACAAGTTCCTCAAGAAGCGCCTCCTGCGCGTGCTGCGGGACCTCCGGGAGCTCGACCCCGGCGTCGACGGCCGGAGCTACGTGGACACCGGGCCCATCCTGGAGCGGGACCTCGCGGTCCGGGCCGGCCTGGGCTGGCACGGCAAGAACTCCCTCCTGCTGAACCGATCCCTGGGCAGCTACTTCTTCCTGGGCGTCCTCCTCCTCAACCGGCCCCTGCCCGCCGACGCCCCCTTCGGGGAGGATCACTGCGGCACCTGCGTCCGCTGCATCGAGGCCTGCCCCACGGGCGCCATCGTGGCGCCGGGCGTGGTGGACGCGCGGCGGTGCATCTCCTACCTCACCATCGAGTTGCGCGGGCCCATGCCTCGCGAGCTGCGCCCGCTGGTGGGCGACCACTTCTTCGGCTGCGACATCTGCCAGGAGGTCTGCCCCTGGAACACGGACGCCCCCCCGGCCGCCGAGCCCCGCTTCGCCCCCCGGCCGGGCGCGCAGTCGCCCGACCTGCTCGCCCTCCTGGAGATGGACGAGAAAGCCTTCCACAGGCGCTTCCGCGGGACCCCCGTCATGCGCTCGCGCTACGACGGCTTCCTCCGCAACGTGGCGGTCGCCATCGGCAACACAGGGGGCGGCGAGGCGGTCGCGCCCCTGCTGCGCGCCCTGCGCCACCGCGAGCCCCTCGCCCGGGGTCACGCCGCCTGGGCGCTGGGGCGCATCGGGCGGAGGCTGGGCGGCGAGGCCATCCGCCCCGTCCTGGAGGAGCGCCTGGGGCGGGAGCGCGACCCGTGGGTCCACGAGGAGATCGAGCTGGCCCTGGGGGACCTGCCCTCGGTCCGGCTGCCCGTCCTGCCCCCGGCGGGCGGCCCCGGGACGAACGGGAACTCCCACCCCGCCCGCTGAGGCCGCACCACGCGGGCGCCCTGCGCACGACCGGAGGAACCGATGAGATCCGTCCGCGCCAACGGCATCCGCATCTCGTTCGACGAGGCGGGGAGCGGAGCGCCGCTCCTGCTGCTCCACGGCTTCTCGCTGGACCGCACCATGTGGGACGCGCAGGTGGAGGCGCTCGCGCGCAGCTACCGGCTCATCGTCCCCGACCTGCGCGGGCTGGGCGCGACCGAGAACCCGGGCGTGCAGATCTCCATCGAGCAGATGGCGGACGACGCGGCGGGCCTCCTCATGGCGCTCGACATCCCCGCCGCCGCCGTGGCCGGCTTCTCGATGGGCGGCTACGTCCTCGCGCAGATGGCGGTGCGCCATCCGCTCAAGGTCCGGGCGGCGGCCTTCGTCTGCACCCGGGCCGGGGCCGACAACGAGGAGCAGCAGAAGGCACGCTTGGCGAACATGCGGTTCATCGACGACGAGGGCTCGGAGGCCTTCGCCAGCAAGTTCGTGCCGATGCTCTTCTCGTCCGCTTACCTGGCCTCCGGGGCCGGGGGTCCCGGGAAGCACCGCCGCGCGATCGCGTCCCAGCTCCCGCGGAACCTCTGCGCGCTCCTCGACGCCATGCGGCAGCGCGAGGACATGACGCCCCGCCTGGGGGAGATCCGGGTGCCGTGCGCGGTGGTGGCCGGGGAGAAGGACCAGCTCGTCCCCGTTCAGGCGATGCGGGAGCTGCACGAGGGGCTGGCGGATTCGGCCTTCGACGTGATCGAGGGCTCGGGGCACATGGCCCCCGTCGAGGCGCCGGACCGGGTGTCCTTCGCGCTCGACCAGCTCATGCAGCGCGCCGGGATGTGGATGTAGGTCTCAGCCCCACCGGACCAGCTTCCGGAGCCGGTCCCATTGCGCGGCCGGGGCGGCCACCACGGGCTCGGGCGCGAGGCGCCCGTCGGCCAGCTCGGCGTAGTCCACCTTCTTCCCCGACGGATATCCGACCTTTCCCCCCGCGCGCTCAAGGATGAAGGCCGCCGGGGCGAAGTCGTAGGCGCAATTGGGCTCCAGCACGGTGCCGCAGGCCGAGCCCAAGGCGGTGTAGGCCAGGGCCACGGAGGCGGCGGCGAGCGAGAGCCGCCTCCCCTCGTAGCCGATGCGCAGCCCCTCGACCTCGCGGCAGGGGACGAAGAGGTAGGCGTGCGGACCCGGCGGCTCCGGGTCCAGGGGCGCGAGCGGCCCGCCGTTGCGCAGGGCCTCCTCCCCCTCGACCGCGGTGAGCATCTCGCCCAGGGCGGCCATGTTGACGGCCGCGCCCTCGACCCGGGGGCCGCGCAGGCAGGCCACCGAGACGGACCAGAAGGGCAGGCGGCTGAGGTAGGGACCGGTGCCGTCGATGGGGTCGATGGTCCACCACCGGGTGGCGGAACCGGGGCGCGCCGAGCCGTTCACGCCGCTCTCCTCGGCGAGGATGTAGTCGCCCGGATAACGGGAGCGGATGCGCGAGACGAGGTGGCGCTCCACGGCCCGGTCCGCTTCCGAGACGACGCTCTCGCCCTTGGCCTCCATCCGCACGCGCCCGAAAAAGCTCATGGCGAGGTCCCCCGCCTCGCGCGCGATCTCGCCGAGGAAGCGGCGAAGCTCCTCTTTTGGATTCTCCGAAACCATCCCACCATCCCTCAACGCCGCCCCCAGCGAGCCGCCCCCGGCGCGAAAGCCGATAGCTTATACCACTCATCCCGGCGGCTTCACGCGAGCGCTTCGATTGACATCACCAAGCGGCGCCCGTAGATTGATTCTCTCACGACTTTTCCGGCCCACCCGGCCGCGGCCCAGCCGGCGGCGCCGCAGGACCCAGCCTTCCGCGCCGGCCCCCAGGCGGGCATCCCGCCCGCACAAGCGGCGCGGCGGGGAAGCGCGGCATCCGGAGGATGCGACCCCATGCCCTTCGCCCCCGCCCGGCGCCTCACGACGCGAGGCGCCAAGCAGATGCTCGCGGCGGCGATCGGCAAGGCCGAGGAGTTCGGAATCGCCGTCACGGTGGCCATCGTGGACGCCGGGGGCCACCTCCTGGTGCTCGAGCGGATGGACGGCGGCCGCTTCCACACCGTCCATTCCTCGACCACCAAGGCGGTGACCGCCGCCTCGAACAAGCGCCCCACCACGACCAAGGGCGCCCAGGGGCAGGACCTCGACACCCTCCACGCGCTGGGCCTGGCCCTCGCGGCGGGCCCGGGCCGCTGGACGGCGACGGAGGGAGGCTTCCCCGTCGTCGTGGACGGGGAGTGCGTCGGCGGGATCGGGGTGAGCGGTGGGGACTGGGCCCAGGACGAGGCCATCGCGCGGGCGGCCGTCGAGGCGGTGGGCGCGGGCTTTCGAATCGGCTGATCCCGCCCCCCCGCGGGGGCGGATCTCCGACAAGGAGGATCGACATGAGCAGGACGTGCCGGACGTGGCCGGCCCTTTGGGCCGCCTTCGCGTTGTGCGCCTGGAGCGCGGCCGCCGGGGCGGCGTATCCCGAGAAGCCGATCGAGCTCATCGTCCCGTTCGCGGCGGGCGACAGCGCCGACGTCGAGGGGAGGCTGCTCGCCCAGGAGATGACCAAGGCGCTCGGGAAGCCGGTGGTCCCGGTCAATAAGGAAGGGGCGGGCGGCGCCCTCGCCTACACCCACGTCAAGAACGCCAGGCCGGACGGTTACACCGTGATGTGGAACTCCATCTCCGTCCTCACCACGACCAACATCGGCAACGTCCCCTTCGACCACGACGCCTTCGACAACATCGGCCGGGTGGAGTACCAGCCCATGCCCTTCGCCGTGAAGGCCGATTCCCGGTGGAAGACGTTCAAGGACTTCGTCGCGGAGTGCAAGCAGAAGCCCAACACGCTCAAGATCGCGAACGCGGGCCCGGGCAGCGGCACGCACATCGCCGCGGTGGCGCTGGCGAACGCGACCGGGTGCAAGCCGATTCACGTCCCGGTGGGGGTGAAGCGGCGCAACGCCTCCGTCCTGAGCGGCGAGGTGGACGCGATGGTGGGCCCGCTGACGGGCATCATCAAGCTCGCCCAGGCGAAGCAGATCCGCATCCTGGCGGTCCCCAGCCCGAGGCGGAACCCGCTCGTCCCGGACGCGCCCACCGCCAAGGACCTGGGTTACCCGGTGGTAATCGATCTCTTCCGGGGGTTGAGTGTGCCCAAGGGCACTCCGGCCGAGGTGAAGGACAGGCTCTACAAGGCGATGGTCGCGGCGGCGAAATCCAAGGCCTTCCAGGACTTCTCCAAGAAGGCGGGCTTCACCGTGGATGTCATGGACGAGAAGGAGTTCAACCCCTACCTCGACGAGATGGACAAGCTGGTCAAGGGCATCCTGAAGGAAGCGGGCCTGTACCGGAGCAAGGCGAAGTAGCCCCGGCCGGGCCCCCGTTCCTTTCGCTGCGGTATCGGGACCCTCATGCGGACCAAGAACATCACCGCGAGCCTCGCCTTCCTCGCCTTCGGGGCCGTCTACGCCTACCTGACGGCGCAGCTCCCCCTCCGGATGGTGGGAAACGTGCCGGGCCCCTCCTTTTTTCCCTGGGTCCTGACCCTGTGCTTCCTCGGTCTCTCCTGCGTTCTTCTCGCGCAGGGGCTCACGGCCCCGCCGGCCGCGCCCCCCCGGCCGGGAGCGGCGGACAGCTCCGCCGGGCGGGTCGCCGCCGCCCTCCTCGCCTTCGCCGCCTATCTCGGGATCCTCCCCTTCCTGGGTTTCCTCCTGGCGACGCCGCCGGCCTGCGCGGCGCTGATGCTGGCCGCCGGGGAGAAGCGGCCGCTCTACATCCTGGCCTGGTCGGCGGGGATGACGGCCTTCCTGTACCTGATGTTCCAGTCCCTCTTCGGCGTCCCCATCCCCGCCGCCCCCGACTTCGGTCCATGAACCCGGTCCTGGACGGGTTCCTGAGCGCGAGCGCCCCGGAGGCCCTGGTGGCGATGGCCTGCGGCGCCCTCATCGGGCTGATCGCGGGGATGCTGCCCGGGGTTACAATCAGCTCCGGCATCATCATCGTGCTCCCGCTCACCTTTGTGATGGGCCCCCACGTCGCCATCTCGCTCCTGCTGGGCATCTATTCGGGCGGGATGACGGGGGGGAGCTTCTCGGCCATCCTCCTCAACATTCCGGGCACGCCCTCGGCGTCGGCCACGGGGCTCGACGGGCACCGGATGGCCCGGCGGGGGGAGGCGGGCTTGGCCCTGGGCGCCTCCATCTTCTCGAGCTTCTTCGGCGGGATGTTCAGCCTCGCCTGCCTGTTCCTGATCGCGCCCCAGCTCGCGGCCGTGGCCCTCAAGTTCCGCGCCCAGGATCTCTTCAGCCTCGTCTTCTTCGGCCTCACCATCATCTCGAGCTTCGCGGTGAGGTCCGTCGTGAAGGGCCTTCTCTCGGGGCTCCTCGGCCTGATGCTCGTGACCGTGGGCCAGGACCCGGTGATGGGGACGGCGCGCTACACCTTCGGCAGCGTCCACCTCCTCCAGGGCGTTCACTTCCTCACGGCCCTCATCGGCCTCTTCGCCATCCCCCAGCTCGCGGAGGGCATCCTGGAGGGCCTCAAGAGGACGGGAAAGGCGGAGGCCCTCTCCCGCTTCGGCTCCATCTATCCGAAGCTGCGCCACTGCAGGGAGATGGCCCTGCCCTCCCTCATCGGCTCCGTGGTGGGGACTTTCATCGGCATCCTGCCCGGCACGGGGGGGCCGATCGCGGCCTTCCTGAGCTACGACTACTCCAAGAAATTCAGCCGGCATCCCGAGAGGTTCGGCACGGGCTGCATCGAGGGAGTCGCCGCGCCCGAGGCCGGGAACAACGCCGTCTGCGGGGGGGCCCTCATCCCGATGATGACCCTGGGGATTCCCGGCGACCCGGTGACGGCCATCCTCATCGGGGCGCTCCTCGTGCACGGCCTGGCCCCCGGGCCCATGCTCTTCATCGAGCGGCCGGATTTCGCCTACACCATCATGTTCTCCTTCTTCTGGTCCAACGTCTTCACCCTGGCCATCGCCCTGCTGGGGGTGCGGCTCCTCGTGAAGGTGCTCGACGCGCCCAAGGCGGTCCTGATCCCGGCGATCGCCGTGCTTTGCACCATCGGGAGCTTCGCCCTCAGGAACTCCTTCTTCGACATCTACGTGATGCTGGCCTTCGGCCTGCTCGGGCTCCTGATGCAGAGGCTGGAGATGCCCGTCGTCCCCCTCATCCTGGCCCTCGTGCTGGGGCGCCCGCTCGAGGAGAACCTGCGCGTCGCCCTCACCGCCTCCCAGGGAGACCCCAGCGTCTTCTTCACGTCCCCCATCAGCCTGGGGTTCCTGATCCTCTCCGCCGTCACGTTCGTCTGGCCGTTCGTCCAGGAGCGGAGGGCCCGCGCCGCGCGGGCATAGGCGAGTGGCGGGGCCGGCGCGATCCTGCTAATCTCGCCGCGCAAATTAACTCGAGGAGGGAAATCCGGTGAGCGTGCAGCCCGTCCGCGTGGCGTCCATCGGCATGGGCTGGTGGTCGGACGTGCTGGCCGACGCCATCCAGCGCACGGACAGGCTCGAGATCGTCTCGTGCTTCACCCGCTCGGCGGAGAAGCGCGGGGCGTTCGCCCGGAAGTACGGTTGCCGGGCGGCCGGCTCCTACGAGGAAATCCTCCGGGACCCCGAGATAGAGGCCATCGTCAACACCACCCCCAACCACGCGCACCTGGAGACGGCCCGGGCGGCCGCCGAGGCCGGGAAGCACATCTTCCTCGACAAGCCCATCGCCCACACCGTGGCGGACGGGCGCGCGCTCGCCAAAGCCTGCCGGGAGGCGGGCGTCGTGCTCTCGGTGGGCTACCAACGGCGGAGGGAGAGCCACTTCCGCTGGGTGAAGAAGGCCATCGAGGCGGGGAAGTTCGGGCAGCTTGTCCAGGCCGAGGGGAACATCAGCCGCGACCGGGAGGGGCAGTTCGAGCCGGGCCACTGGCGCTACCAGGCCGACGCCATGCCGGGCGGGGTGATGCTCCAGATCGGCATTCACTACATCGACATCCTGGAGTACCTGATGGGTCCCATCCGGGCCGTCTCGGCCCGCACGGCCCAGCTCGTGCTCCCCGGGGAGAACCCGGACGTCGCCAACCTCATCCTGGAGCACGAGTGCGGGGCCGTCTCGAACCTGACGGCGAGCTACGCGTCGGCCTCCGAGTACTACCTGATGAACATCTACGGGAAGGAGGCGACCGCCTTCTACACCCTCTTCGACGGCCTCCGGGTGCTCTACCGCAAGGAGGGGCCGCCCCAGCCGGTCCCCTGCGAGAAGAACGATACCATCGTCGAGGAGCTCGAGGAGTTCGCCGCCTGCGTCCGCGGGAAGGCCACGCCCGAGGTGGACGGGGAGAAGGCCGTCCTCTCCCTCGCGGTCATCCGCGCGGGGGTGCGCTCCGCCCGGGAGGGCCGGCGGGTGGAGATCGCCGAAATCCTGGCCTCGGACGCGGAGTGAGGAGACCGCCATGCCCCGGATCAAGGCCGGAGAGCTGCATCTCAACTACGCGGAGGCCGGCACAGGCGACGCCTTCCTGTTCATCCCCGGCCTGATGGGGCTGCTGGACGCCTGGGACTTCCAGGTCCCCCACTTCTCGAAGCGATACCGCTGTATCACCTTCGACCACCGGGGCACGGGCGAGAGCGACAAGCCCGAGAACGCCTACTCCACCGAGCTCATCGCCAAGGACGCCATCGCCCTGCTGGACGCCCTGGGCGTCGAGCGCGCCCACGTGGCGGGCACCTCGACGGGGGGCTGCGTGCTGCAGCACCTGGCCCTGGACCACCCGGGGCGGCTGCGCTGCTGCATCTTCACCAACACCTGGACGCGCGCCGATCCCTACATGACCCGCCTGCAGACCTCGCGCAAGCAGATCGCGCTGGCCTACGGGCAGGAGGAGTACATCAAGTTCAGCTCGCTGTGGACCTGCGGCTGGACGCAGTTCCGCCACATGTACCACAACCTCCTCGCCCTCGAGCGGCGCCAGAAGGAAACCATCGCGCCCGTCGAGGTCATCGCCGCCCGCCTGGACATGACCCTGAACCACGACCGGACGGCGGACCTCAGCCGCATCCGGAAGCCCTCTCTCATCATCGCCGCGAAGGACGACGCGCTCACGCCGCCCTACTTCTCGCAGGACCTCAACCGCATCATCCAGGGGTCGAAGCTGGTCGTGCTGGAGGAGGGAGGGCACTACAGCTACCGGCGTAGCCACAAGGAGTGGAACGCGGCGGTGGACGCCTTTCTGGCGGAAATCGAAGGGAAAGCCTGAATCTCCGGCGCCTCAGCCGCGCCCTTCCCCGCGCTTGGACTCGGCCCCGGCCGGGACGCCGTTCGCGCCCTCGCGGGCAGATCCGTTCGTCCCGTCTCCCCCCAGGCCGCTCATCTCGGCGAAGGCCTGCACCGAGGCGGCCGTCTGGCCCGGCCGCGCCCACTCCAGGAAGTCCACCCACAGCGACAGGAGAGCGGGGATCATCACCAGCGTGAACAGGGTGGCGACGGCGAGGCCGCCGAGGACGGCCGAGCCCAGCCCCCGGTAGAGCTCGCTGCCCGCGCCCGAGCTCACGACGAGCGGGAGCATCCCCAGCACGGTGGTGGTGGTGGTCATGAAGATGGGCCGCATGCGGTCGCGCGAGCTCTCCAGGATGGCCTCGCGCATGGGGAGGCCGGAGGCGGCGTGGTTGAGCGCCTGGTGGACGATCAGGATGGCGTTGTTCACCACCGTCCCGGTCAGGATGATGAAGCCGAGCATGGTCACCGTGTCCATCTTGATGGACGGCTCGATCCAGTTCATGACGCTGACGAGGAGGACGCCGCCCGTCGCCGCGAAGGGAACGCTGAACATGATGATCAGCGGGTAGCTCCACGACTCGAAGAGCGAGGCCATGAGCAGGTAGGTGATCAAAAGGGCCAGCAGGAACGACCACTTCAGGGCGTCCCAGGCCCGGGCCAGGTCCTTCGCCCGCCCCGTCACGTCCACCGAGTACCCGAGCGGCAAGCCCGCGCGCACCGGCTCGATCACCTCCCGCTTCATGAGATCGATGGCCATCTGGAGCGGAAACGCGTCGCTGATGTTGACGGTGAGGGTGAGGGAGCGGTCGCGGTCTATGTGCTCGACCTTGGTCGGGCCCAGGTCCAAGCGGATCTCGGCCAGGTCGTTGAGCTGGACCATGCGCCCCGCCGCGGTGTGGACCTTGACCCTCGAGAGGTCCTGCGTCCTGCGGAAGTCCGAGAGCGGCGCCCGGAGCACGATGTCGAGCTCCTTGCCCTGGTCGCGGAAGAGCCCCGCCCGGGTGCCGTTCACCAGCGTCTCGACGATGTCGCCCACCTCGCGTACCGAGACCCCCAGGTCGGCCGCCCGCTCCCGGTCCACGTGCACCTGGAGCTCGGGGTTCCCGAGGTCGAAGCTGCTGTTGACGAAGTTCACGCCCTTCATCCGCCGGGCGCGGCCCTCGATGTCGGCCGCGATGCGCTGGATTTCGTCCAGGCTGGAGCCGCGCACGTCCACCTGAAGGTTGATCCCGCCGATGAAGCCGCCGCCGCGGCGCCGGAACAGCTCCGCCTGCGTCACGAAGGCCTGAACGCCCGGGACGCCCTGGACCAGGCCCATGAGCTTTCCCACGATGCGCCGCATGGACTCCTGGTCGGCGTACTCCCCCTTGGCCAGGATGCCCATGATCGGGTTCTGGAGCCGGCTGACGGCGAAAAAGCGCTCGATCTCCGGCACCTGGCTAATCTTCTCCTCCACCCCGGTGACGAAGCGGTCGATCTCCTCGAGGTTCAGTCCCGCCGGTGTGCGGAAAAAAGCGAAGATGAGGTTCCGGTTCCCCTTCGGGAGGTAATCGATGGGGGGAAAGAACACCCAGGCGAGGATGAGGGAAAGCCCCGTCAGCGCCCCCACGAACACCACGCGGCGCGCCACACCCTTGAGCAGCCATCCGAGCTGCCAGGCGAGCGCCGCCTGCACGAAACGGCCCACGGCGAACACGCCCAGGCGCTCCTGGAGCCGGGACAGCCAGGTGTTCGTGCCGGACGTTCGGAGCAGCCGCGCGCTCAGCATCGGCACCACGGTGAGGGAGACGATGAGGGAGAGGCCGACGGCGACGCTGATCGCGATGGCGATGTCCCGGAAGAGCTGCCCGGCCTCGTCCTGAACGAAGAGCACCGGAATGAAGACAGCCAGCGTGGTCAGGGTCGACGCCAGCACCGCCCCCCAGACCTCGGCGCCTCCGTCCATGGCGGCCCGCCAGCGGTCCTTGCCCATCTCGCGGTGCCGGTAGATGTTCTCCAGGACGACGATCGAGTTGTCCACCACCATGCCCACGGCGAAGGCGAGCCCTGCCAGGGAGATGATGTTGATCGAGCGGCCGAAGACGTAGACGAAGATGAAGGTGGAAATGACCGAAATGGGTATCGCAAACGCCAGGACGAGCACGCTCGAGACGCTGCCGAGGAAAAAGAGCAGCACCAGCACGGCCAGCGCGCCGCCGACATAAATGTTGCCCGTCACGAGCCCGCGGGACTGGTAGATGTAGTCGGTTTCGTCGTAGACCTGGCGGAGCTGGATGCCGCGGCCCCGGTAGACCTCGTTGATCTCGCGGATGGTCTGCTTGAGGCCGGCCATCACCTCGATGGTGTTGGAACCCGTCTTGCGCAGCACGCCGAAGCCCATGGTCTGCTTTCGATTGATGCGGATGCGGTTGACCGGGTCCTCGTAGGCGAAGCTCACCTTGGCGATGTCGCGAAGGTAGATGGTGCCCCCCGGCGACTGCGCCACGATGGTGTTCCGGAGGTGGTCGAGCGAGGTGAAGCTCCCCACCGTCCGCACGGAGTAGCGGCGCTTCCCCTCGTCGATGGAGCCGCCCTTGGTGTTCTGGTTCTCCCGGAGGAGGGCCTCCCGCAGGGCCCCGACGGTCACCCCGCGGGCGCTCATGGCCGCGTAGTCCAGCGTGACGCGGACCTGCCGGTCCTCCCCGCCGAACATCCAGACGGCCCCCACCCCCGGCACCCGCTCCAGCTTCGGGCGGATGACGTCGTCCCCCTCGACCCGCACCTCGTTGATGGGCAGGTCCGTGTCCACGACGATCCAGGCGATCGGCTGCTCCGCGTCGGAGTTGACGGCCTGGATGACGGGCCGCTCCGCGTCGATCGGGAAGTCCTTCACGAGGCCGAGCTTCTCGGAGACGTCGAGCCGGGCGATGTCCTTGTTCATGCCCCAGTCGAACTCCAGGATCACCCGGGAGCGGTCCTCCTCGCTGTTCGAGGTCATCAGGGTGAGGCCCTCGACCGAGGTGAGCTTCTCCTCGAGGCGGTTGGTGACCTCCTCCTCCATCTCGAGGGGGGCCGCGCCCTTGTAGGTGGTCTCCACCGTGATCACGGGCCGGTCCACGGTGGGGGTCATCTGGACGGGGATGCGGTAGAGGCTGATGACGCCGAACAGCACCGCCAGGATCACCCCGACCATGATGGTGACGGGGTAGCGGACGCAGGCGTGGATGATCTTCATACGCCCTCCCGGCGGCGGCCGGAGGCAGAAAAGGCCGCATCCAACCTGCGGAGGCTCATCCGCGTCCCCCCTGGCTGGCGGAGGGGGCGGCCGGCGGGCCTTGGAGGGCCCGGGGCTGTACCGTCATGCCGTCGGTCAGGCCCTCGTTCCCCTGGATGACGACCTTCATGCCGGGGCGGAGGTCCCCCCCCGCCACCTCGATGAAGGAGTCCACGGTCCGCCCGGCGGTGAACTCCACCTCGCGGACTTTCCCGCCCTCGAACACGAAGACCGTCGTCCGCCTCGCCCTGAGCTGGACGGCGTCCTTCGGCACGAGGATGGCCCGGGCCGAGGCGCCGTACTCCATCGTCAGGCGGGCGAACATCCCGGCCTTGATCGAATGGTCCGGCGTGTTCGGCAGCTCGGCCTCGACCGGGAAGGTGCGGCTCTTGGGGTCGGCCTTGGGGATGACGGCGCGGATCTTGCCGGTGAAGTCCTGGTTGCCTAGGGCGTCGAAGATGATGCGCACCGAATCTCCGGCGCGGACCTTCTCGATGTGGCTCTCCGAGATCGGCACGCGCACCACCATCTGGCCCATCTCGGCCACCTCGGCCACGCGCCCCCCCTTCTGCACCCACTGCCCGACCTCGAGCGCCTTCTCCGTCACGAACCCGGTCAGGGGGGAGCGGATGACGGCTTTCGAGAGATCGTCGTCCACCCGGGCGATCTGGGCCTGCACCCGCTCCATGTCCGCCTTCGCCTTGGCGATCTCCTCCTGGCGGAAGCCCGTCTCGGCCGTCCGGAGGAACTGGGCGGACTCGAGCGCCTCTCGCTTCGTGCTCTCCAGGCTCGCGATTGCGCGGTCGAGCGCGGAGCGGTCCTCCAGGCGCTTCTCGACGCGCTCCCGGATGCGCCGGACTTCGGCCTCCGCCCGCTTCACCCGGCTGTTCCAGTCCTCCACCCGGGCGCGGAGCCCCCCGGCCTCGGCAAACTGCGAGCGCTGGAGGCGCAGGTGCTCCTGGCGGGTCTTCTCCAATTCCGCCTGGAGGATCTTCCGGTCGAATTCCAGGTCCGAACGCTGCAGGCGGGCCAGCACGCTCTTTCCGGCGATGACGTAGTCCCCCTCCCGCACCGGCACCTCCTTGGCCCGCCCTTCGATCTCGCTGCTCACCACCGACATCCGGTTCGGCGCCACCGTCCCCACGGCGGTCAGCTGGCTGCGGACCTCGCGCTGGGTGATCTCGCCGAGCGTCACGAGCGGCGCCGGCCGCTGCATCCCCGGGGGCCCGGCGGGCCCGGCGTGCGCGGAGGCCGCGAGCCCCAGGAACAGGAGGGCGAAAAAAGAGAATATGGAGGGATATGCGTGATTTTTGGGCAAGGGCGTTCTTCGGGACGTGTCCGAAGTCCTCCGGCGGCAACGGGGCGCAACGGCTCTCCCGGCACGAAACGGCGGGAGAGCCCCCGCGAATGGAGGGCGCATCATCCCAAAGCGACCCATCGGATGCAACCGGCCGCCTGAAATCGGGCGTTAGGATTCGAGAACCGGAGCGGCCCGTCTTTTGCCGCTTTTCAACCGCTTAGACGCGCTCGGGGTCCGTCCGCATGAAATTCCTTGAAGGCCCCCCTCCGCAGGGTTCATAATCCGGGGGCACAAACCCTTCTTCCCGAGCCTCACCGCCCCGAGTGGAACCTTTATGCGAATCCTCCTGGCCGGGCATAACATCGACATCGAGCTCCTCCGCCACCTCAAGACCCAGATCCTCGAGCCGGTCGCCTCGGGATGGGAGGAGAACCGCCTCGACGCCATGAGCGAGGCCGAGCTGCGCGCCCAGGCGGCCGAGCTCCAGCGGCGGACGGCGGAGTTCCTCGGCCGGGACAACCTGACCCCCGAGTCCATCAGCGCCGCCTACGCCCGCATCAGCCGGGACCCGCGCGCCCTGGACGAGCTGCGGGCCGTGGCGCGCGACGAGGTGGAGAAGGCCCGCAAGAGCAACCAGACCATCATCTTCGAGTACGGGCATAGCTCGGTGGCCGAGCACGCCTGCTTCAATATCGACGTGATGGAGGTGAGCCGCTACGCCGTCGAGGAGATCGAGAAGTTCCGCCTCCTCGCCTACACAGAGAAAAGCCAGCGCTACATCCTCCTCGAGGACGACTTCGTCATCCCCCGGGAGATCGAGGAGGCGGGCCTCGCGCCGCGCTTCGCCGAGACCATCAAGGCCCAGAACGCCTGCTACCACCGGCTGTACGAGAAGCTGCGGCCCTGGGTGTTCGACCGCAACCCGGACCTCGCCGCCTCCAAGAAGAACCACAAGACGCTCGAGGGCTGGGCCAAGGAGGACGCCCGCTACATCGTCTCCCTGGCCACCGAGACCCAGGTGGGCATGACCCTGAGCGCCCGGAGCGTCGAGCACGTCGTCAGCCGGTGCGCCTCACATCCGCTGGCCGAGGTCCGCGAGTACGGCCGCCGTCTCTTCGAGGCCATGGAAGGGGTGGCTCCCTCGCTGGTGAAGTACGTCCACCCCACCCCGTACAACCGGCTCGCCCGCGCCGAGCTGCGCGAGGCGGCGGAGGAGGCGCTCGTACGGCTGAGGGACCTCCCGCCGGCCGGTCCCCTGGCGGAGGAAGGGGAGGTCGCCCTGGTGGACGCCACCCCGGAGGCCGACGCCCTCATCGCGGCCGCGCTGCTTCACTCGGGCTCCCGCCGCCCGATGGGCGAGTGCCTGGCCGCCGCCCGCGCCATGGGGGATGAGGAGCGCCGGCGCTTCATGGCCTCCACCTTCCGGCACATGAAGAGCTTCGACCCGGTGCTCCGCGAGTTCGAGAACGCCCGCTGCGTCTTCGAGATCACGCTCTCGGCCGCCTGCTTCGGGCAGATCAAGCGCCACCGGATGTCCACCCTGAACGTCCAGCCCTACGACCCCGCCCTGGGCGTGACCGTGCCGGTTTCCATCGTCCAGGCGGGGGCCGAGGGAGAGTTCCGCGCCGCCGTCGAGGAGACGGACGCGGTCTTCTTCGCCATCGCGGACAAGGCGCCGCTGGCCGCCCCCTACGTCCTCACCAACGCCCACCGGCGGCGGGTGCTCTTCACATCGAACGTCCGGGAGCTCTGCCACGTCTCGCGCCTGCGCGAGGATCCGCACGCGCAATGGGACATCCGGGATAAGGCGGCGAAGATGCTCCGCCTCGCGCGCCGGGTCATGCCCGGCGCCCTCCAGCTCGCCGTGGGAAAGCACCAGTTCGCTCAGGCGTGGGAGCAGCTTTTCCCGGGCGAGGCTGAGCGGGCCGCCAAGCCCTGAGCGTTATGGAATGGAAGTCCCCGCTCCCCCTTGCCACGCAGGGCCCGCGCGGCCGGGGCCGGCGGCGAGGGGAGGGGCTTCGCCCCCGGGCGGCGCGCCGCGGGCCGCCGCCGCCAGGCTGTCGGCCAGGAGGAGGGCGATGCAGCGGTAGCTCGTGTCGTTCATGTGCAGCTTGTCGCGGTGGATGACATCTTCCATCCTGTGCTGCTTGCTGTCGATCCAGTAACGCATGACGGCGAAGCGCCGGAAGAGCGCCACCTTCGCGTCGCCGGCCGCCGCGGAGATGGAGTCCACGATGCGCCGGTGCACGGGGCGGGCGATGACGCGCGGGGCGTACTGGGGATCCATGAGCACGACGTCGATGCGGGCCGCCTGGAGGCGCTTGATTCCGGCGTGGATGGTGTCGGAGTAGCCCTTGAGGCCGCCGCCCCGCTTGATCACCTGATTGCTTCCGGTCTGCCAGATCACGAGGTGGGGGCGGTAGGGCAGCACGTCGCGCTCGAAGCGGGCGAGCATCTGGTCGGCCGTCTCCCCGCCGATTCCCATGTTGAGGACCACAACGGAGAGGCGCGGCCACCGGCGGCGGAGCTCCTCGGCCAGGCGCGCGGGATAGGCATGGGCGGGGCTGGAGGCGCCGACGCCCTCCGTGGAGGAGGAGCCGATGGCCACGACAACGAGGGCATTGCCGCGCCGGATGGCCCGAGCCGTCCTGGGCAGGGGGACCTTGAAACGGACCACCTCCTGGGGGGCGTCGCAGCGCGGCGCGCCGGGCGCGGCGCCGGCGGGGGCGCCGGCGGCCAGAAGGAGCGCGGCGGCGAGTCCGGCGGCCTTCATGGGCGGCTTTCGGGGCGGCTTTCGGGCTGGGGCTTGCGCGCGATGAATTCGGCCGCCGCCCGGCCGATGCAGTCGTAGAGCTTCACGGCGAGCTTTCGGCGCTCCTCCTTGCCGCTGACCCCCAGGTCCAGCGCCCCCGTCTCGGCCCAGTGGCGCATGATTCCGTGGCGCCGGAACACGGCGACATCGTTGACGTCGGCCACCTCGCGCAAGGCGATGAGATAGGGCGGGAAATTGATCATCGCGTGGGTGCGGCGCGAGAACTGCATGTTCATCAGCACCACCTCGATCCCGGCGGAGAGCAGATCGTCGATTCCGGCCTGCAGCGTTTCCTGGAAATAGTCGATGTCGATCCCCCGGACGGCTTCCATCGTCCCCGTCTCCCAGATTACGAGCACGGGCTTCAAGGGGAGCACGTCGCGCTCCAGGCGGGCGGCGGCCTCCTTGGCCGTCTGGCGCGGCACCCCGAGGTTCACCATCTTGATCCGGGCGGAGGGGAAGCGCGCGGCGAGCGCGGCGGCCATCCGCGCCGGCCAGCCGCGTTCCGCGGCGCCGGCCGCGCGCCCGAGCGTGGAAGCCCCGCCCAGCGCCACGATGACGGCCTCGCGGCCCTCGGCGAGCGCCCGCGCCGTCCTAGGGAGCGCCGGCTCGAAGGCGAAGAACATCTCGGGGACGGGGCACTCCCGCTCCTGGGCGGCGGCCATCCCCGCCACGGACAGGGCGCCGGCGGCCAGCATCGCGGCGGCGGAGGAGCGCAAGGAAAGAAGCCTCATGCCCCTTCTCCTCCGCCGGCGCTGGGCACCGGCGTATGGACCGGCTTCGCCCGGGACGCCGCCAGCGCCGCGTCGAACCACTCCATGAAGGCCGCGACGCCGATCATGATGGCGACCCCGGCGGCGGACACGGCGAGCTGCATCGGGATGCCGCCGTAGAACTCGTTGAGCGCCAGGTGCCCCAGCACGGAGAGCAGGATGCCGAGGCAGAAGATGTGGAGGGAGTTCCTCCCGCAGACGGCGAAGGGCCACCCGAAGCGGCCCGCCAGGAACTTCGCCTGGGGGTGGATGAGGCGGGCCACCAGCAGGGCGAGGGCGAGCACGTTGAGGAACCGCAGCAGCCCCAGGTTCGCCTTGCTCAGGAAAGGCCACAACGGCTTTCCACTGACCAGGACGGGGATTGGATCGTACAACCCATGCAGCGTCCAGTTGAAGCGGACGACGAGTCCCGTCGCCGCGAAGGCGGCCGCGGCGCGCAACAGCCAATGCTTATCAAGCCAGGAGATGCGGCCGCGCGTCCCCCGCCAGCCGAGCCAGGCGCCCAGGAAGAACAAGGCCTGCCAGCCGAACGGGTTGAAGAACCACACCCGGTCCGGCCCCGGGTAGGCCGGCAGGGCGACTCGCTTGTCGAACTGGACCGCCAGCCAGACGGCCAGGCAGAAACACAGCACCGCCCTCGGCCACGCCCCGAAACCCGCCAGGACGAAGGGCAGGGCCGCGAGCAGGACGATGTAGAGCGGCAGGATGTCCATGAACGCCGGCTGGAACTGGAGCGTCAGCGCCTTCACCACCGCCAGGCCGGGCTCGTTCAGGAAATCGGCGGCGCGGAACTCCTCGGCGTAGAGGGAGTTGTTCAGGTTGTTGACCGTGTAGGCCATCATCGCCATGAACATCACGAAGAGAAAAATGTGGGCGACGTAGAGCTGCCAGACCCGGTGGTAGACCCGGAGCCCCGCCAGCGCGAAGCCCTGGCGCTCCATCGCGCGGCCGTAGACCATGCCGGCGGTGTACCCGGAGATGAGGATGAAGACCTCGGCCGCGTCCGAGAACATCAGCGACTGGAGCGTGAACTCGGCGAGGATGTTGTTCGGGACGTGATCGATGAAGATAGAGAAGAGGGCGAGGCCGCGGAAGAAGTCGAGCCGTAGGTCCCGATCCATGCCCGTAGGCCCGCTCATCCGGACGCGCTTCCTCCCAATTCCCCAAGCTTCAAAAAAACAGTCTCATTTTATCGAAACCGGCGCTTTCCGTCATCCGGCCTTTCGCCGGTTTCGCGGCCCAAAAAATCCTGGCCCGATACGCCGCCGCCTATTATCTTGCCAACAAGAGAGGCGCAAACGGAAGAGAGACTCGCCGGAACCCGGTGAGGTCCAAATGCGTTAGAGGTTCGTGAGCCCGCTTGCCGCCTGCGAAGGAAAGACGAGAATGTGGCATGAATTACTCATCTTGACGAGCATATTCGCCGCTTTCGTGGCGGCGTTTGGGTTCTTGAAATGGGGACGGCTCGTGCGCAACCCCGAGCGAAGAAACCCCTGGATCTTCTTCAACCCGGGTAGCGGGGGCGCCTGAGGGGCAGGACCTCCGCCGGCGTCACGCGGCCCCAATCCATTCAGATTAAACGATGTGAATTATTATGGGATGGTTCGCCGGGCGCTTCGTTGCCGAGGGCGAGGGGGATCCTTACCCGAGGGGCCACAGAGTGCACTTTCGCGCCTGCTTTCGCCCCAAATCTCATTGCCCGAACCGGCCTGGGAGGGCGTGGCCCCGGCCTTTTTCGCTTCATCCAGTCCTCAATTCCTCAACCCCATCCTATATTAGGGTTGCTGAGGATGGCCGGAGCTTACCGGTTCGTCCTTTCGCGCCCGGGGAATAAATCTCCGGTTGCGCTTGTCGGCATAGTGAGGCAGTCCCGGATCGGGTTCCGCGTTTCGCCGCCGCATGCGGGAGAATCGGCCATGGTCCCCAGCCCCGGCGGCCGTACGGCAGAAATCACCCGCCCGAACTCCAAGGTCTATGAGGAGGGCATGGCGGGGGGGCTCATCGGCGCCGCCACCATCGCCCTGTGGTTCTTTCTTCTGGACCTCTACCAGGGGAGGCCGCTCTTCACGCCGAGCGTCCTGGGGACCGCCCTCTTCCGGGGGGGCGTGGACGCCGCCTCGGCCCAGAGCGTGCCCGTCTCCTTCGAGATGGTCATCACCTTCACCTGGGTGCACACCCTCGTCTTCGTGGCCATCGGGGTGGCCGCCGCCTGGCTCATCCGCCTGGCCGAGCGCGACCCGAACTACGGTTTCGGGATCTTTCTCCTCTTCGTCTTCTTCGAGTTCGGCTTCATCGCGGTGAGCAGCATCTTCGCCGAAGGCGTGGTGCACGCCCTCACGGTCCCGGCCATCCTGGCGGGCAACTTCCTCGCGGCGGCCGCCATGGGCGCCTTCTTCTGGCGCCGCCACCCGGGGATGCTGAGGTTCTATCCCTAGAGAACTCTTCGCCGCGGGGCCGCTCTCCCCGATACAGACCTGGGCACAAAAAAAGGGCCTGCGGATGCGTCCGCAGGCCCTTGATTTTTCTGGTGCGCCTGGAGAGATTCGAACTCCCGACCTTCTGATCCGTAGTCAGACGCTCTATCCAGCTGAGCTACAGGCGCTTGGGGGGCCGGCGGAGTATCCCCTCCGCCGTCCGCATGGAAGCTACTCACCCGCCCGGCGTTCGTCAAGGGCGGCCGCCCCGCCGGGCGCAAGCCCCGCGGCCGGGCCGGCGGCGCCTGGCCTTCCGGCCCGCAACCCCTCATAAATCAGACTCTTTCGTCTTCTTCCCCGGGTTGAAATGCGCACGAAACCTCCCTAGACTCGCCGCACGCCCCCACTTCGGGCGACCGGGCGCCGGGCCCTCCGCTCCTCCAGCGGGAGGCCGGGGATGCCCTCTCGTCCAGGGGATTTTTCTCTTTCCGGGCCAGCCGGATTTCCGACGCGGGCCCAAGCGCACGTTCGGAGGACACGCCCCTCATGATGAGCTGGCTCCCGGAGAACATCTCGCTCGAAGGGGTCGAGATCGACCGGCTGTTCTACATCTCCTACTACCTCACGGCCGTCACGTTCATCCTGGTGGCGGCCTTCATGCTGGCCTTCATCGTCATGTACCGGCAAAAGCCCGGGGTGCGGGCCAAGTACACTCACGGGAACACCACCCTGGAGATCCTCTGGACGGTGATCCCGGCCGTCATCCTCCTCGCCTTCATCCTGGTGAGCCAGAACTCGTGGGCCCGGCTCAAGTTCAACCCGCCCGAGAACCCGGACATCCGGGTGGAGGTGACCGGGAAGCAGTTCAACTGGATCATCCGCTACCCCGGGCCCGACGGGAAGTTCGGCACCGCCGACGACAAGGAGTTCGACAACCAGCTCAACGTGCCGGTGAACAAGAAGGTCCTCATCCACCTCAAGGGAGAGGACGTCATCCACAGCTTCTTCATGCCGGAGGCCCGGCTGAAGGCGGACGTGGTCCCCGGGCGTACCATCCCCCTCTGGTTCACCCTGACCAAGACCGGAAAGTTCGAGATCCCCTGCGCCGAGCTCTGCGGCTTCGGCCACTCCGGCATGAAGGGAGAGCTCGTCGTCCACACGTCCGAGAGCTTTCAGGACTGGCTCAAGAAAACCTGGGCTCCTCCGCAGCAGGCGTCGCGGCAGTAGCGCCCGGAGGAAATGAGGAGGCGGCCCGGCGCCGGCCTTTTCACGCCATTGAACTTCAGGAGAGAGGGACGAGCCTTATCATGAGCGACACCACGGCATCCGCGGTGCACCACGGCCACCAGGAGCACCACCAGGTCGGGTTCTGGTCCACCTACGTCTTCTCCCTCGACCACAAGATGATCGCGAGGCAGTTCCTCTGGCTGGGCCTCGTCATGATGGTGCTGGGGGGCGTCTTCGCCCTCATATTCCGCTGGCAGCTCGCCTGGCCGGAGACGCCGGTGTGGGGCTTCGGCTGGGTGCCCGACGACAGCAACAACATGCCGACGGGCATCGTCACGCCCAACTTCTACAACATGCTGGTCACGATGCACGCGACCATCATGGTGTTCATGGTCGTGATGCCCATCCTGGTCGGCTGCTTCGGGAACTTCCTGATCCCGCTCATGATCGGCGCGCGGGACATGGCTTTCCCCACGCTCAACATGCTTTCCTTCTGGTTCGCGGTGCTGGGCGGGTCGGTGATGATGGCGGGCTTCTTCGTCGAGGGCGGCCACGCCGCCGCGGGGTGGACCGCGTACGCACCCCTCGCCAGCGTCCCCAAGTACACCGGCGTGGAGTGGGGCCAGAACCTCTGGGCCGTCAGCCTGTTCATCCTCAGCCTCTCCTCGCTGATGGGCTCGGTCAACTACATCACCACCGTGATCAACATGCGGACCCAGGGGATGGGCTGGTTCCGGATGCCGCTGTCGGTGTGGTCGCTCTTCATCACGGCGATCCTGGGCCTGCTGGCCCTGCCCGTCCTCGGCTCGGCGGTGGCGCTGCTCTTCTTCGACCGGGTGTTCGGCACCACCTTCTTCAACCCGGCGCAGGGGGGCGAGCCCCTGCTGTGGCAGCACCTGTTCTGGTACTTCGGCCACCCCGAGGTGTACATCCTCATCCTCCCCGGGATGGGGATCGCCTCGGACCTCCTGAGCGTCTTCAGCCGCAAGCCCATCTTCGGCTACCGGGCGATGGTCTACTCCATGTGCTCCATCGCCTTCCTCTCCTGGGTCGTGTGGGGGCACCACATGTTCCAGTCGGGAATGAGCCCCTACCTGGGGTCGGCCTTCATGATGACGACGCTGGTCATCGCCATCCCCTCGGCCATCAAGACGTTCAACTGGCTGGGCACCCTGTGGGGCGGCTCCATCCTCTTCACCGTGCCGATGCTCCACGCCCTCTCGTTCGTCATCCTGTTCGTGATCGGGGGGCTGAGCGGGATATTCATGGCCTCGAACGTGGTGGACATCTACATCCACGACACCTACTTCATCGTGGCCCACTTCCATTACGTGATCTTCGGCGGCAGCATGTTCGCCATCTTCGGCGGGGTCCACTACTGGTTCCCCAAGATGTTCAACAAGCACATGGACGACGCCCTGGGGAAGATTCACTTCTGGCTGACCTTCTTCTTCTTCAACCTCGCCTTCTTCCCGATGCACATCCTCGGGGTGGGCGGGCACATGCGCCGCATCTACAACCCGATGCAGTACGACTTCCTCAAGGACATGCAGCCCCTCAACGTTCTCATCACCCTGGGCGCCCTCGGCCTGGGCCTCTCCCAGATTCCCTTCGCTCTCAATTTCCTCGGCAGCATCTTCCGCTGGAACGCCCGGTGGTTCCGCGCCCTCGCCCAGGCGGTGACCGCGTTCGTCTGCGGCCTCGTCGCCTACCGCGCGGCGGTGGTCGCCTCGGCCGGCCTGATGCCCGCGGAGCCCGCGGGCACGGGGGTGCGCGTCTTCGCGGGAGCCGTCTTCGCCGCGGTCTTCGTGTTGATCTTCGCCTATCTCTCTAGGAAGATGGGGGAGATGGGCCGCGCCGCCGCCCAGAACCCCTGGGACGCGAACACCCTGGAGTGGGTGGCCCCCACCCCGGCGCCCCACGGGAACTTCGGCCCGGCCCTGCCCGTCGTTCAGCGCGGACCGTACGAGTACAGCGTGCCCGGCGAGGCCGCGGATTGGGCGCCCCAGACCCAGCCCTTGTCGGCGCGGGCGGCGGCGGCCTCTCACTAGCCCTCCGGGCCGGAGAAGCACATGCCGCATCCGTATTCGGGCGCCTCCCCCGCGGGAGGCGGCTGGGCTCACCGCCTGGCCCTGCTCACGCTGGGCGCCACCCTTCTCCTCATCACGGTGGGGGCGCTG
Organism: Candidatus Tectomicrobia bacterium; assembly: GCA_016192135.1. Classification (NCBI taxonomy): domain Bacteria; kingdom Pseudomonadati; phylum Candidatus Tectimicrobiota; species Candidatus Tectimicrobiota bacterium. The sequence goes on from JACPUR010000021.1 coordinate 71,097, forward strand.
GTGACCAGCCTCGGGGCCGGGCTGGCCGTCCCGGACTGGCCCACCACCTTCGGCTACAGCATGTTCGCCTACCCCTGGTCCAAGATGGTGGGGGGGATCCTGTTCGAGCACTCCCACCGGTTGATGGGCTCGCTCGCCGGCATCCTCACCATCCTCACCGCGGCGCTCCTCCTGTGGCGCGACGAGCGCAGGTGGATGCGCGCCCTGGGCGTGGGGGCCCTGGCGCTGGTGATCCTCCAGGGCGTGCTGGGGGGCCTGCGGGTGGTCCTCCTGAAGCTCGACCTGGCGATGGTCCACGCATGCACGGCGCAGCTTTTCTTCGGCCTGATGGCCGGGATCGCCCTGTTCACCTCGCGGGCGTGGCGGCGGGACGATGAGGGCCCCGCCGCGAGCCCGGCTCTGGTCCGGCTGGCCTCGCTCGCCGCGGCCGCCCTCTTCATCCAGACCGCCCTGGGCGCCCATCTCCGCCACACCGGGGAATGGCCCGACGGCCACCTGATGTTCTCGGTGATCGCCTCGGCGGCCGTGCTGTGGACCTCGGCGCGGGCGCTCCACGAGTGCGGCGGCCATCCCGGGGTGCGCCGGGCCGCGCACCTCATGTGGATCATTCTCCTGGCCCAGATCCTGCTCGGACTGGGGGCCTTCATCGGCAAGTACACCGAGTGGGCCGACGCCCTCGTGCCCTACGGGTATGTCATCGCCCTCACCGCCGGCCACGTCGCGGGGGGCTCGCTTCTGTTCGCCTGTTCGGTCGTCCTCGCCATCTGGCTTCGGCGCCTGCGGGCCGCGGCGCCCGAGGCCGTGGGCTCCTTCCCGCGCCACGTGACGGCATGATGAGCTTCCGCGCCGTCGCCATCGGCATCCGGAGGGGCGCCGTCTCCCGCCGGCTGACGGACTATCTCTCCCTGACCAAGCCCCGGCTCGTCCCCATGGTGCTCATGGCGACGGCGGCCGGATATTACCTCGCCTCGCGGGGGGGCCTCGGCTTCCAGGCCCTCATCCACACCCTCGTCGGCACCGCCCTCTCGACGGGCGGGACCCTGGCCCTCAACCAGGCGGCCGAGGAGGACCTGGACGCCCGGATGGCGCGCACCCGCACCCGGCCCCTGCCCGGCGGGCGGCTGATGCAGGCCGACGCGCTCGTCTTCGGGGGGGCGCTCGTGGTGGGCGGGCTCTTCTACCTGAGCTTCCTGGTGAACCCGCTCACCGGCCTGCTGACGGGCATGGCCGGGGCGAGCTACCTGCTGCTCTACACCCCGCTCAAGCGCGTCACCTCGCTCAACAGCGTGGTGGGGGCCCTGCCGGGGGCGCTTCCCCCGGTCATCGGCTGGGCCGCGGCCGCGGGGGAGCTCTCGCTGGGCGCCTTCGTCCTCTTCGCCATCCTGTTCATCTGGCAGATCCCCCACGCCCTCGCCATCGGAATGCTGTACCGGGAGGAATTCCTTGAGGCAGGCGTCCGGCTGCTCCCGGTGGAGGAGCCCGACGGCCGCAGCACGGGCCGGCAGGCGGTGAGCTACTGCCTCGCCCTCCTGCCCACCGCGATGATGCCCTCGCTCATCGGGCTGGCGGGGACGGTCTACTTCTTCGTCGCCCTGATCCTGGGGCTCGTCTACCTGGCCTTCGCCGTACTCATGGCCCGGGAGCGGACCACCGCTTCCGCGCGGCGGCTCTTCGGCGTCTCGCTGGTCTATCTTCCGCTCGTGCTGCTGGTCATGGCGCTCGATCCGAGGGGGCCCTGACATGCGGAGCCGCGAAAGCCTGCGGGCGAAGAACTGGCGGGTCGGCCTTCTGCTCTTCCTGGGGGTCGCCGCCCTGACCGCCTTCTCGGTGGCCGTGGCCGCCTGGAAGTAGTCATCGAGCCGCCCTGTCCGGGCCGCCACGGGGAATTCCGCATATGGCCTCGCCGGTCGCCGATACGCCGAAAACGCCCGGGATCGCCGTCCCCCCCCCGGCCCCGCCGGTGGACCCCCCCGACGAGGGAGGAGGCTGGGGCGGGCCGGACGATTCGCTGAATCCGGCGGCCAGGCCGCTCCTGACCAACGCCCAGCTCGCGATGCTCGTCCTCATCGCGGCCGAGGCGATGTTCTTCGCCGGCCTCATCGGGGCCTTTTTCGTGTTCCGCTTCAGCGGCCAGCCCTGGCCGCCGCCCTTCCAGCCCCGCCTCCCGATCGCCCTGACCGCGCTGAACACGCTCTTTCTCCTGGCGAGCAGCGCGACGATGGTCCAGGCCCAGCGCGCGCTCCGCCGGGAGAATCATGGAATGCTCCTCCGCTTCCTGGGAATGACGGCCGGCCTGGGGGCGCTCTTCCTGCTGATCCAGGGTTTCGAGTGGGTGCGCCTGCTGAGCTTCGGCCTGACCGCCTCCTCGGGCGTCTACGGCTCGACCTTCTACACCATCATCGGGACCCACGCGTTCCACGTCTTCTGCGGGGTGGTGTGGCTGCTGGCCGTGCTGGTCCGCGCGGCGCTGGGGGCCTACAGCCCCCAGCGCCGGGGCGCGGCGGTGTGCTGCGGGATGTACTGGCACCTGGTCGTCGGGCTGTGGCCGGTGCTTTTCATCCTCGTTTATCTGATTTAGGACCCATGCTTTCGTTGACACCCCCCGGGGTGGATGGCATAGTGG
>JACPUR010000022.1 GCA_016192135.1 Candidatus Tectomicrobia bacterium
GAGGGTCTCGACCATGAAAGCGAACTTGTTCCCCACTCCCGTGATGGAAAGCACCTGCACCACGATCTCGATGGTGGCCAGGGTGACGGCGAACTCGGCGCCCTGGCGCCCGCCCGCCTCGAGCGCCCGGCGGATGTCGTCGAGCCACCCGGCCGCCCCGCGGGCGGCCTCGACGTCGGGGCCGCGCCGGCCCTGCCGGCCCGCCCGCCGGAGGTAGAGCAGCGGGTTACACGAGATGGCCGCCACCTCCCAAACGCCGGGCCTGTCCGCGCCCTCGGGGGAGCGCGGAGGGGCCGCCGCCAGGATGGCGCGCTGGATGAGGGCCGCGAACGCGAAGAGGATGGCCGAGTGGTAGAGGAAGCCGAAGGGCCGCAGGTACTCCGCGACCTCGTACAGCGCCGGGAACGATTGGTAGAGGCCGTACTGGAGCCCGAAGGCCGCGGCCCAGATGGCGGCGAAGATCCACGGGATGACGGAGATGGGGCGCAGGCCGTATCCCCGGCGAACCGCCCAAAGGCCAAGCGCGGCCAGGAGGATGCAGAGGCCGGCCGTGCCGGCGTTCCATCCGAAAATCCAGAGCATGATGGCCGCTCCGGCCGGATAGATCACCAGCCAGCCGCGCTCCACCTCCCCCAGCATGGGCCGGCCGCCCGCCAGCCGGATGAAGGGATAGCCGAGCGCGGCCCCCACGGCGCCGAGCGCGAGGGCAGAGACCAGGGCGGCCCCGGCCGCGGCCGGAGCCTCCAGCGGCACCGGCAGCCCCGCCCAGTCCTCCAGGGCCAGGACCAGCGAATAGACGATGACGAGGTACAGCCAGAAGCTGATGGGCACGAAGACCCAGAGGTCGTCCGGGAGGATGCGGTCGCCCACCCGCAGCCGGGCCAGGAACTCGGCGGCCCGGCGGTAGAGCCAGATCGCCACCATGATGAAGATGGCCATGACGCCCGCGAAGACGGGGGTCCGCCCCTCGACGAGGAAATAGACCAGGAAGGCCAGCGGCACCAGGTAGAACCACCCGCCGCGCAGCTCGACCTTCCAGTCGGGCACCTCGTCCCGGGGAAGCGGCTTGAGGTCCAGTATGCCCGCCGCGAGCTGGATGTTGATGCCCACCGTGAGGAAGTAGAGGACGGCCGGGATGGCGGCGTAGGCGATGAGCTTGATGTAGGGCACCTCGATCAGCTCGCTCATGATGAAGGCGCCCGCGCCCATGACGGGGGGCATGATCTGCCCGCCGCTGCTCGCCGCGGCCTCGGCCGCGGCCGCGATGTGGGGGCTGATGCCGATCCGCTTCATCAGGGGGATGGTGAAGGTGCCCGTGGTGATGACGTTGCCGGCCGCGCTGCCCGAGACCGTGCCCATGAGGGCGCTCGCGCCCACGGCCGAGAGGGCCGCCCCCGCCCGCAGCCGGCCGAACAGGCCCAGGGCGAACTGGACGAAGAACTTTCCCGCCCCCGATTCCTGGAGGAAGGTGCCCAGGATGAGGAACATGATGATGAAGGTGGCCGAGATGACCACCAGAAAGCCCAGGACGCCGCCGATGAAGTCGGTCGAGAGCTTGGCGACGAGCTCGATCCAGCCCGATCCGCCGTGGTCGAAGGGGTCCGGCAGCAGGTTGCCCCACAGGCCGTACAGAATGGCGATGACAGCCAGGACGGGCAGCGGCGGCCCGAAGGAGCGGCGGCACAGCTCCGAAACGAGGAAGATCAGCATGAAGCCCGCCCGGGTGTCCGTGAAGTTGGGCGTGCCCACGCGCTCGGACATGGTATCGTGGGAATAGAACAGGTAGATGCAGGCGCCCACGCCGAGGGCGAGGAGCCCGGCGTTCACCCCCAGGTCCATGCTGGCCGGCAGGCGGTGGCGGGGGAAGCCGGCCCAGCGCCGGTGCATCTCGCGCTTGGACCAGAAGATCAGGGCGGCGAGCGGCAGGAGCGGCCAGAGGTACCCGATGAGGCGCGTGCCGTCCGCCTGGTTGGCCCACAAGAGGATGCGCCAGGCCGCGAGGCCGAGGGAGGCGAACAGGGCCGCCAGCGGCACGGCCGCCCGCCGGAGCCCCTCCCCCGGCCGGTAGAACACCTCGAAGAGGACCCACCCGACGGGCACCGAGACCGCAAGGAGCAGCCACCAGCTTTGCGGAGCCTGGACGTTGTACGGCAGCGAGCCCCAGAAGACAAAAAGGAAGAGGGAGGGGACCATGCTCAGCAGCCACAAGCCCAGGGCGCCCCATTGGCGCTCCTGGATCATCATGAGGGCCCAGACGGCAAAGGGGATGGCGTAGACCCAGCGGACGGAGCGGTCCCGCCATTCCTCCCCGAGCACGGTGATGAAATAGAAAAAGAAGACCGCCGCCACCAGGGAAAGGAAATAGAGGATCGGGAGTGCGCGCAGGCGCTCCACCGCGGCGCCGATCTCGTCGGGTCGCGAGGCGAAACCTCCCAGCAAAATGATGACGAAAGCCAGCAGAAGATGCATGTTCGGATGCTGCTCGGCCGGGAGCGGCAGGAGATAAACGGCCGTGATGTGGTACAGGGCGGAGAGGACTGCCACGCATATCGTCAGGATCCCGAGTCTGCGCAGGTAGGGATGACCGCTGGAAATCAGGGAGGGCGTGTCTTCGCCAAGGTCCGCCGCGCGCTCGTTCATTCATCCTCCGGCAGGGCCGAGATGGCCGCTCAAAAACCCGATGGCGCTTCCAGGCTGAGGATTCAGGCCGATAGAGTGTCTAGTCGAGTTCTCATTCTGCGTCAACCAAAAGCCCTCAAAAAACAAATATCCACCGGAAGGCATCCCGCCTTGACCCGCTTCCTCGGTTGGGGGTATGAGGATGCGTCATCTCATTCCCTATGCCAGGAGGAACCGCCGGCCCGGCTCACGCGACCCGCCGGCCTCCTGTCTTCACCGCCCGAGGAAACCGGAATATGAAATTGGTCACCATGGAGATCACCGAAGGCGGAAAAGGGCGGGAGAGCATCGGGGCGGTCCTGCCGGGGGAGCGGGTGCTGGACCTGGCCGCCGCCTCCGCCGCCATCCCCCCCGACATGGTGATGTTCCTCGAGACGGGCCGCCCGGGCCTGGACGCGGCCCGCAAGCTCGCCGAGGAGGCCGGGAAGGGCCGCCACGCCTCCAGCGTCCGGCCCCTCGCGGGGGTGAAGCTCAAGGCGCCGGTGCCGCGCCCCCGGAAGTTCATCCACGCCGGGCGCAACTTCCACGCCCACCTCGCCGAGTCGGGCAGCAAGATGCCCAAGCAGATCCCCCTCGCGGCCCGCTTTTCCTCCACCATCATCGGGCCGGACGAGCCCATCCTCTACCCCAAGATCACGACCCAGTGGGACTCGGAGGCCGAGATCGTCATGGTCATCGGCCAGCGGTGCAAGTACGTCCCGCGCGAGAAGGCCTTCGACGTCATCATGGGCTACACCCTCTACAACGACGTCACCGCCCGCGACATCCAGAACGACGAGGCGCGGGGCGGGCTCTTCCTCTGCAAGACCCTCGACACCTCGAACCCCCTCGGCCCCTGGATCGTGACCTCGGACGAGATCCCCGACCCTCAGGGCATGGAGATCATCGGGAAGGTCAACGGCTTCGAGCTCCAGCGCCAGAGCCTGCGGACCATGATCTTCGACATCCCCCACATCATCTCCCACCTCTCCAACATGACGCTGGAGCCGGGCGACCTCGTCTCGACCGGCACCCCCGAGGGCTGCGCCATCTTCCGGCCCGACGGCGAGCCCCATCTTCTCCGGCCCGGGAGCGTGGCCGAGGTCTCCTCGCCCCAGATCGGGGTGCTGCGCAACCCCGTCGTGGCGGAGTGAGCGCATGAAGATCACGCGCGTCGAGGCCTTCGTCCTCTCCGCCCCCCAGCCCGAGCGGGAGTTCTGGGTGAGCCTCCGGCCCGTGCTCTCGGTGAACGAGCTGGTCGTGAAGGTCCACACCGACGAGGGCGTCTCCGGCGTGGGCCTGGGCACGGCGGTCGCCTCGGTGAAGGAGGCGGCGCAGGTGTTCCGCAGGGGCTTTGGCGACCTCATCCTCGGCGAGGACCCCCTCCGCCCCGAGCGGGTCCAGGAGAAGCTCCTGAACGTCACCTTCTCGCGGGCCATGCACGAGAAGGGCTGGCCGCGCCCCCACCTGGTGACGGCCATCGCCGCCATCGACAACGCCCTGTGGGACATCCTGGGCAAGGCGGCGGGGCTGCCCGTCTACAAGCTCCTCGGCGGCTTCTCCAGCCGCGCCCGCACCTACGCCGGCGGCGGCTACTACCGGACGGGCAAGGACGTGAAGGAGCTCGTCCGGGAGATGGAGACCTACCTCGGCATGGGCCACCGCGGCTTCAAGATGAAGATCGGGGCCATGCCCCTCAAGGAGGACCTCGAGCGCGTCCGCGCCGTGCGGGAGGCCATCGGCCCGGACTGCCTCCTGGCCGTGGACGTGAACGGCGCCTGGAGCTACGCCCAGGCCCGGGAGAACGTGCCGCGCCTGGCCGAGTTCGGCCTCGCCTGGATCGAGGAGCCCGTCTGCTGGCGGGAGGCGAAGCACACCCTTCCCCTCCTGCGGCGGGGCTGCCCCGTCCCCATCGCCGACGGCCACGGCGAGATGGCGATCTACGAGTGCCTCCGCCTGATCGGGGACGGCTCGGTGGACTACATCCAGTTCGACGCCACCAAGTTCGAGGGGGTCACCGGGAGCCGCAAGATCATGGCGGCGGCCGAGCAGGCCCACCTGAAGTTCGTGCCCCACCACGATCCGCAGGTGCACGCGCACTGCGTGGCCGCGAGCCCGGCGGGCTTCATCTGCGAGAGCCACGCCGACCCGGAACGCGACCCGGTCTGGTTCGAGCTCTTCGAGGGGGCGCCCGAGCTCCGGGAGGGCTGGCTCGAGCTGCCCGACCGCCCGGGCTTCGGGGTGGAACTGAACGGCAAGGCCATGGCAAAATGGGGGGAACGGGTCTGCTGATGGGCCTGATTCAAGGCACCGGAACCGGCCGGCGCCGGCCCCGGGTTTCTGAAAGCGAGGGACCCACTGCAATCCTCCGGCGACATTCCCGCACATCTCATCTTTTCAAAGAGGAGAAATCCATGCTGCACGGAAAATTCTGGCGTTCCCTGGGCGCGGCGGCGGCCGCGCTGGCCTTTGCGGCGTTCGCGGCCGAGGCGGCCCCCACCAAGCTCTCCCTGGCCACCTCCCAGCCGGGCGGCGGCACCTTCGAGATCGGGACCGCCTTCGGCAAGGTGATCAGCGACAACTCGGGCGGCAAGATCGATATCTCCACCTCCATCACCGGCGGCTCCACCGCCAACATCCGCGTGCTGGACAAGAAAGACCCCCAGCAGTCCTTCCGGATGGCCATGGCCACCTCCCCGGCCATTTACTGGGCCCAGAACGCCCAGGACGTGTTCAAGGAGAAATCGGGCGTCCTCGTCCTCTCCGCCCTCTACCCGCAGCAGATCGTGTACGCCACCTACAAGGACAGCGGCATCAAGCAGTGGAAGGACCTGGCGGGCAAGCGCTTCGCCGTGGGCGGGCGCGGCGGCTCCATCTACATCGTGACCCAGAACGCCCTCAAGTACACCGGAATCTACGACAAGGTGAAGCGCGAAACCTTCACCAACCCGCAGATCGTCGCGGGCCTTCAGGACAAGCGCATCGACGCCGGCATGAACTTCCTGAACGCCTACGTCCCGGCGCCGGTCTACATGGAGCTCGCCCGGACCCAGGAAGGGAAGCTCCACTATTTCGGGCCGGACGAGGCGACCCTCAAGCAGATGGAGGAGAAGGACCCGGGCGTGGTGCGCGACGTCATCCCCGCCGGCTCCCTCCCCGGCATCAACTACGACATCGTGAGCTGGGCGCAGATGTGGGCCCTGCTGGCCCACCGGTCGATGTCCAACGACATCGCCTACATGGTCGTCAAGAACATGCTCGACAACTGGCAGCAGATCGAGAAGTACCACCCCACGGGCAAGCACATCAATCCGAAGAACGCGCTGCGCGGCATGAACCGCCTCACCCTGCACCCGGGCGCGGCCCGCTATTACAAGGAAAAGGGAATGCTGAAGTAGCCTCACCGGATCGAGGAGGCCCCCCGCCCGGCGGGGGGCCTCTTTTTTGACGAACCCGCGCCGCCGCCGGACGCTCCCGGCCCGAAAACCAGGAAAAAACCGGTAGAATCCGGCTTCCGCCGAGAGGAACCCGCCATCGCCCCCCGCACGCCAACCCCCAGGCGCTTCTACTATGGCTGGGTCATCCTCGCGCTGAGCACGCTCTGCATCTTCCTCGCGGCGGGGACCCGGAGCCTCTACGCCGTCTTCTACGTCGCCCAGGTCCAGGAGTTCGGATGGAGCCGGGGCGGGGGCTCGGCCGCCTACGCCGTGAACCTCATCTTCCTGATCGTCGGGACCCCCCTCCTCGGAGCCCTCCTCGACCGCTGGGGGCCAAGGTGGCTGTTCGGCGGCTCCCTCCTCATGACGGCCGCGGGCCTCGCCCTGAGCATCTGGGTGCGGACGCCCTGGCACCTCGCCCTCACCTTCGGCGTGGTCGCCGCCGTCGGCTTCACCGCCAACGCGACGCCTCTCCACGGATCTGTCCTCGCCCGCTGGTTCGCCCGCAACCGCGGCTTCGCCGTGGGCCTCGCGTCGGCCGGGCTGGGGGCGGCCCAGGCCATCCTGAGCCCCCTCGTGCAGCTCGCCATCTCCCTGTGGGGATGGCGCGCGGCCTACCTCATCCTCGCGGCCGCCATCTCGCTGCTGGCGCCGCTGGTCATGCTGCTCTTCCACCCGAGCCCCGCCTCGGTGGGCCAGAAGCTCGACGGCCTGGCCTCCTTCCCCTCGCGCGTGATCAGCGCCCGCCGCCGGCCGCGGCGCCGCGTGCGGGTCATGAAGATCATGGATCCCCAATGGGCCGCCGCCGACTGGACGCTCTCCCGGGCCGTCCGGACGCGCGCGTTCTGGGGCGTGATGGGCGTCTCCCTGTTCCAGTCCTACACGCTTCACGTGGTCGGGGTGCACGCCGTGGCCCTGCTGGTGGATTCGGGCTTCTCAGCCTCCACCTCGGCCAATCTCTATGGCGCGATGGGCTTCGGGATGACGGCGGGGCTCTTCCTGTGGGGGAGCATCTCCGACCGCATGGGCCGGGAGACGGCGTACGCGCTGGGGACCCTCTTCTGCCTCGCCGGGGTCGCCGGCCTGGGCCTCCTTCACCCGCGGATGGAATGGGGAATCCCCTGGCTCGTCTCGCTCGTCCTGGGCCTGGGCATCGGAAGCCGGCCCACCCTATTCAGCCTCATCGCGGTGGACATCTTCCAGGGGAGGGAAGCGGGCCGGATCCTCGGCCTCGCGGCGGCGGGCGTCGGGATCGGCGGGAGCCTCGGCTCCGTCTCCGCCGGCTTGATACACGATTGGACGGGGAGCTACGCCGGAGCGCTCTGGACGTGCGGCGTCACCCTCGTCCTCTCGGCCGCGTGCGCCCTCGTCGCCGCTCCGAGCCGGGTTCGCCGCCCCATCCTCCGTCCGCCGGAGGATTCGCGCGGCCGTTTCATCTCGCCGGAGCTGAATCCATAGCGCCGGCGAAGCCGGCCCGCCCGCGCCTCGATCGCCGATATCGCAGCATTCGCGGCGGCTTTTCCTTCCTATCATCCTTCCAGCATCGCCGGCGGCGCACGGAGAAAACGCGCCGCCGCGCGCGTGTGGATGCGGCCGTTGATCCATCGCGAGAGACTCCGCGGCGCCGCTCGCGCGCGATCGCCGCTTCGACCAGATGAAGAAAAATGCGAAAAACTTCAAAAAAAATGTTGACGATCCAATTTACTTTGGCATAGATTTTCCAAGGTAAATGAATCACTCCACCGGATGAGGGATCTGATCATCCCCTCCGTTCGAGTGGCGGTTGGTAGTCGCTTGCTTCGCAGAGCTGTCTGGTTCACGCACGACCGCCCGAGCAAGGGAGATTGTGATGGCCGCAAAGAAAGCCGCGAAGAAGAAGACCGCGAAGAAGAAGGCTTCGAAGAAGAAGGCTTCGAAGAAGAAGAAAAGATAGCGGAGATTCGATCGGCAGGTAGCCGGAGGGCATCCCGGCGAGGCAGTGGCAGCAGGAGCAGCACGAAAGCTTGAGGCAGCGAACCGGCGCGCGCGCCGGCTCCACCGCAACACCGGAAGCAAGCGACAGAAGAAGGAGGCCCCGCCGAAAGGCGGGGCCTCTTTTTCTGCCCGGAGGCGCCGTCCTCGCGCCGGCGGGCGGCGGCCGGGCTCCGGGAATCCGATTCTTGGCTTTTCCCGGACGGCCGAGTGGGTTATAACCGCAAGACCCTGGCGATGGGGCATCCTGCCTCAGCGAAAAAAAGCCCGCCGGGCGGGGTTTTTTCGGGCCAGATCGCTCTCCGGGCGGGGCGGCCGGGCGGGGCGTACCTCTTATAAAGGGGGCCGGGCATCCGGGGCCTTCCGCCGGGGGACGGGCAGCGCGGAGAGACGCATGGCGCCGCAGCGAGGCTTCCGCATCGGCATCGACACCGGTGGCACCTTCACCGATATCGTCGGCGTGCGCTCCGACACCGGGCAGGTCTTCACCACCAAGACGCCCACCACGCCCTCCGACTTCAGCGTCGGGCTCCTCCAGGGCATCCGCAAGATCCTCCAGGAGACCAAGATTCGCCCGAGCGAGGTGACCGGCGTCTTCCACGGCACGACCGTGGCCACGAACGCCATCCTCGAGCGCCGCTTCGAGAACCTGGGCCTCATCGTGACGGGAGGTTTCCGCCACCTGCTCGAGCTGGGACGCGCGCAGAACGCGGGCGCCGGCCGGCGGGGTTCTCATTTCGCGACACCCCTCCTGTGCGCCCCGCCCGAGGCGCTCGTCCCCCCGGAGCGCGTCCGGGAGGTGCGGGAGCGCGTCGCCGCCTCGGGCGAGGTCCTGGCGCCCCTTTCGGCCGAGGAGGCCGCCGGGGCGGTGCGCTGGTTCCGGGAGCGGAACATCGGCTCGGTCGGCATCTGCCTCCTCCACGCCTACGCCAATCCCACGCATGAGCTCCTCCTGCGCGCCACCTTCGCGCGCGAGTTCCCGGAGTGCTTCGTGAGCATCTCGCACGAGGTCATCCCCGAGCCGGGGGAGTACGAGCGCGCGGTCACCACCCTCCTGGACGCCTGCATCAAGCCCCGCATCAAGGCCTACCTCGACCGCAGCGCGGGCCGCATCGAGGAGGCGCTGGGCGAGGTGCCCTTCCTCGTCATGAAGAGCAACGGCGGCGTCTCGACGGCGCGCGAGGTGGCGAAAAAGCCAATCGGGACGGTGCTTTCCGGCCCGGCGGCGGGCGCCCTCTCGGCCGCCTGGCTGGGCCGCCTCTCGGGCCACGGCCGCCTCATCACCCTGGACGGCGGCGGCACCTCGACCGACATCGCCGTCATCGAGGACGGGGAGACCAAGCGGGCCACCCGGCACCGGCTGGATGAGTTCGTCCTCCGCCTCCCCATGGTCGACGTGGTGACCATCGGGACGGGCGGGGGCTCCATCGCCTGGCGGAGCCCCGAGGGTCGCCTGCGCGTCGGCCCCCGCAGCGCCGGGGCGGACCCCGGCCCCATCTGCTACGGCAAGGGGGGCGAGGAGCCCACCCTGACCGACGCCAACCTCGTCCTCGCCCGGAGCCCCCTCCACCTGGCGGGGGGCGAGGTGAAGCTCAACAAGGCCCTCGCCATGCGGGCCATGCGCCAGCTCGCCCAGGGCTTCGGGATGGACCCGCTGGAGATGGCCGCGGGCGTGGTCGAGATCGCCGCCTGGAACCAGGCCCACGCCGTGCGCCGCGCCACCGTGCAGCGGGGCATCTCGCCCCGCGACTTCGCGCTCATGGCCTTCGGCGGCTCGGGCCCCCTCACGGCGGGCCTGGTGGCGGAGTTCCTGGAGATCGGCACCGTCATCGTGCCCCCCTTCGAGGGCATGACGAGCGCCTTCGGCCTCGAGGTCGTGGACCTCATGAACGACCACGCCCTCCCCCACCTCCAGAGCGAGGAGAGCCTCAACCTCGAGGAGCTCGCGCGCGCCTTCGAGCGCCTGGAGCGCGAGGCGGACGCGGGCCTGGCCTTGGAAGGCGTGCCGCCCCACCGGCGGGTATTCCGCCGCGCGGCCGACATGCGCTACCAGGGGGAGGCGCACGAGATCGAGGTGGACTTCCCCTCGGGCTACCTCTCGCCCCCGGCCGCCGCCTCCGCCCTGGAGCGGTTCCACCTCCTCTACCAGAGCCGCTACACGTACAATTACAAGGGCCGGCGGCCGGTCGAGATCGTCCAGCTCCGGGTGAACGGGGTCGGCCTGACCGAGCCCCCGACCCTGCCCCTCATCCCCGCCGGGGGGGAGAGCCCGGAGGAGGCCTACAAGGGGGCGCGCCTGGTGTGGTTCCGGGAGCTGGGGGGCTTCGTGGACACCCCCGTCTATTACCGGGAGCGGCTCAAGGAGGGGAACTTCATCCCGGGGCCCTCGGTCATCGAGAGCTTCGGGAGCACCACCGCCGTCTTTCCCCGCCAAGAGGCGCGGGTGGATCGCTACGGGAACCTCGTCATCCGCTTCCGGGCGGACGTCCGGGAGAAGAGGGAGCGCGCCGGCCGGCCCACGGGCCTGCACGGCGTGGGAGCGGCCTGGGAATGAACGTCGACCCCGTCGTCAGCGAAATCGTCGCGGGCGCCCTCCGGGCCATCGAGGAGGAGGTCGAAGAGCTCCTCGGGCGCGTCTGGCGCAGCCCCTCCCTGCGCGACGCGGGGGATTTCTCCGCCGCGCTCTACGACCGCTTCGGCCGCGCCCTGACCGGCCGCGTCCTGGGCGCGAGCCCGCTGCCCATCCTCTCGTCCTGTCCCATCGGGGACATCCGTCCGGGGGACGTCTTCCTCCACAACGATCCCTATCTCCCCCCCGCCGGGCTGGGCGAGGCGCCCGACCTGAGGCTCACCCGGCCCCTCTTCGACGGGGACCGCCTCATCGCGTTCCTCCAGGTGAGGGGCCGCCACGACGACCTGGGCGGGACGCACCCGGGCGGGGCGCCGGCCGGAAGCTCCGAGATCTACCACGAGGGGCTGCTCCTCCCGCCCGTGCGGATCGCGCGGGAGGAAGAGCCGGTGGCCGACGTGCGCGCCATCCTCCTGCGGAACAGCCGCCGGGCGGACGTGCTGGCCGACGACATGGAGGCCCAGCTCGGCGCCCTGCGGGTGGGGGCGCTCCGGCTGCGCGACCTCGTGCGGCGCTACGGAGCGGACCATCTCACCGCCTGCTTCGCCGATCTCCTCCGGGAGTGCGAGCTGGCCTTCCGGCGCGAGCTCCTCCCGAGGCTGCCCGAGGGGCGGTGGGAGGCGGAGGCGGTGGTCGAGACGGACGGCTTCACCGGGCCCCACCTCCTCCGCCTGGCGCTCGAGCGCCAGGGAGAGACCCTCACTGTGGACCTGGACGGCACGGGCCCCCAGGCGCGGGGCCCCATCAACTGCCCGCTGGAGGGGGAGGGCCGCCTCTTCCTGGCCCGGCTCCTCGCCCCCCTCCTCCTGCACCTGGCCGGGGACCCGGCCCGGATGGAGGGGATCTCCTTCAACGACGGCGCCTGCCGGGCGCTGGACGTGCGCCTGCCGGGGCCGGGTTCTTTGGTGACGCCGCGCTTCCCGGCGCCGGCGGGCCTCCGCGTCCTCACCCTGGGGCGCCTCCTCTCGGCCTTCGGGGAGGCGCTCTTCCGGGCGTCGGACGGCGCGGCCCCGGCCGGCTTCGACAACCTCCGCCTGTGGAGCCTGAGCGGGCGGGACGCGGGGGGGGCATTCCACCTCTTCCGCGAGGCCCTGGGGGCGGGGATGGGGGCTTCTTCCCGCGGGGACGGCGCCTCGGCCGTCTTCCCGATCAACGGGAGCGTGAACCTGCCCGTCGAATGGATCGAGGCCCGCTACCCCCTCCGGGTGGAGTCCGCCGGGCTGGTGCGGGACTCGGGCGGGGCGGGAACGCACCGGGGGGGCCTGGGGGTGTACCGCGAGTACCGCCTCCTCCTGGAAGGCAGCCTGTCGAGCGGGGTTTCCTGCCATGAGGGCGGCCCGGCCGGAGGCTGCGGCGGCGGGCCCGGCGGCCCCTGCCGGCTGACGCTCGCCGAGGGAAAGAAGAGGCCCCAGCTGCTCCCCCCGCTGGCCTCCGCCCATCCCTTCGCGCCGGGGAACCTCCTCCGCGTGGAGACGCCGGGCGGCGGCGGGTGGGGCGACCCCCGGAAGCGCGATCCGGAGGCCGTCCGGCTGGACGTGCTGCGCGGATTCGTCTCCCCCGAGGCGGCGCGGGAGGTGTACGGTTTGGATGCGGATTCCCCGCGCAAACCGGAGCAAACCCGCAAGGCGGCGGCCTCGAAGGGGCGCTAGCACCGCCCTTCGCCGCCTTGACGTTTCCACGCACGGCCCTAATACTCCATCCGGCTGTCCGGCCCATGCCATTCCCAGGAGCGCGTCATGCGGGCTGTCCGGGTCCATGCCTCGATCCTTACTCTTCTGTCTTTCCTGGCCGTTCTCGCGGCCGGCTGCGCCGGCCCCATGGTCCGGGACGTCCCCGTCAGCCTCCGCTATACCCCGGTTATCAAGGAGCTTCCGCCCCCGGCCGCCCGCGTGGTGAGCATCGGCATCTTCCGCGACGCCCGGCAGGGCCGGCCGGAGGGAATCGTGGGCGAGCGGGTGCGCTTCACCCAGGAGACCGACCGCTTCAAGGCCCAGGACGGCGCGGCGGGGGCGCTCGTCGGGGTGCTGCGGGGGTATTTCGCCAAGCGCGGCGCCCGGACCGAGCGCTCGCGGTGGGACGGCACCCCGGCCGACCTCTGGAACCAGGGCGGCGACCTGGCCCTCTCGGGCCGGATCACCCACCTGTGGCTCTCGGCGACGGATCACGCCACCCGGGGGGAGGCCTCCAGCGTCATCCGGCTGGAGATCGTCGCCGGCTCGCCCAAGAGCGGCGCCATCATCACCAAGAGCATCCAGATCGAGCCCTCGAAGAAGAGCAACCTCTTCTTCGAGACCCGCCAGATCGAGGAGTGGCTGAGCGAATCCCTCTCGGAAGCCGTCGAGCGGGTCCTGCCCGAGCTGGAGCGCCGGCTGGTGCTTTGAAGAAGCCGGCGGCGCCGGGTTTCTCCGTTGAATCCCCCGGGGGTATCCGATACTATCCTGAAAAAGGCGGGCTTCCCGGCCCTTCCTTTCCGTGACGGCCCTTCCGAACAGACATGTTTCCATTTCGGGGCGAGGAGGATTTTCATGGCGATTCGAGTCGGAATCAACGGTTTTGGCCGCATCGGGCGCAACCTGTTCCGCGCCGGCGTCGATGACCCCGACGTTGAATTCGTGGCCGTCAACGACATCACCAGCCCCGCCACCCTCGCGCACCTGCTCAAGTACGACTCCGTCCACGGCCGCTTCAAGGGCAAGGTCGAGGCCGGCAAGGACTCCATCACCGTGAACGGAAAGCTCATCAAGGTCCTCTCCGAGCGCGACCCGGAGAAGCTGCCCTGGGGCCAGCTCGGGGTGCAGGTGGCGGTGGAGAGCACCGGCCTCTTCACCGACCGGAAGAGCGCCGAGAAGCACCTCAAGGCGGGCGCCAAGAAGGTGATCATCTCGGCCCCCGCCACGGACGAGGACATCACCATCGTCCTCGGCGTCAACGACGACAAGTACGACCCCGCCAAGCACAACATCATCTCCAACGCGAGCTGCACCACGAACTGCCTCGCCCCGGTGGCGAAGGTGCTCCACCAGAAGTTCGGCATCCGCCGCGGCCTGATGACGACGGCCCACTCCTACACAAACGATCAGCGGATCCTCGACCTGCCCCACAAGGATCTCCGCCGGGCCCGCTCCGCCGCCGTCAGCATGATCCCGACCTCGACGGGCGCGGCCAAGGCCGTCTCCCTGGTCCTCCCCGAGCTCAAGGGCAAGCTCGACGGCATGGCCATCCGGGTGCCCACCCAGGACGTCTCGGTGGTGGACCTCGTGGCCGAGGTGGACAAGGAGGTGACCGCCGAGGAGGTGAACGCCGCCTTCAAGGAGGCCGCGGGCAACTCGCTCAAAGGCATTCTGGAAGTCTCGGATGAGCCGCTCGTCTCCGTGGACTACATCGGGTCCCCCGCCTCCTCGATTGTGGACGCCCTCTCCACCAAGGTCATGGACAAGAAGATGGTGAAGGTGCTCTCCTGGTACGATAACGAATGGGGTTTCTCTTGCCGCATGATCGACCTGATCAAGAAGGTGGGCCGGGGACTCTAGGCGGCGCGGAGAGGACGGTGGAGAGGGATGCCATGGGCAACATCACCAGCGCGATCGAGAACGGCGCCTCGAAGCTAACGGTCGAGGACGTGGAGGTGGCCGGCAAGCGCGTCCTCCTGCGGGTGGACTTCAACGTGCCCCTGGACGACCAGGGCAACATCACCGACGACACCCGCATCCGCGCCGTCCTCCCCACGATCAACTACCTGCTGGACGAGGGGGCGAAGGTGCTCATCGCCTCCCACCTGGGGCGGCCCAAGAGCAAGCCCGACCCGAGGTATTCCCTCGCGCCGGCCGCCAAGCGCCTCAGCCGCCTGCTGGAGAAGGACTGCCCACTGGCGCCGGACTGCGTCGGCCCCGAGACGCGGGCCTCCGTGGACCAGATGAAGCCGGGGAGCGTCCTCGTCCTCGAGAACCTGCGCTTCCACGAGGGCGAGGAGCGGAACGCCGACGACTTCGCCCGGGAGCTCGCCTCCCTCGCCGAGGTGTACATCAGCGACGCCTTCGGCAACGCCCACCGCAACCATGCCTCCATGTCGGCCGTCACCAAGTTCCTCCAGCCCGCCGCCGCCGGCTACCTGATGATGAAGGAGGTCAACTACCTCAGCCGGGCGGTGAACAACCCCATGCGGCCGGTGGTGGCCATCCTGGGCGGCGCGAAGGCCAGCTCCAAGCTCACCATCATCGAGCGCCTCCTCACGAAGATGGACAAGATCATCATCGGCGGCGGCATGGCCGGCACCTTCCAGAAGGCCATGGGCTACGAGATGGGCAACAGCCTCGTCGAGGACAACCTCCTCGACACCGCCCGGGCCGTGATGCAGAAGGCCCGGGAGCTGGGGGTGCGCTTCTACCTCCCCTGCGACTACGTGGTGGCGGACAAGTTCGAGGCCTCGGCCGAGACCAAGGTGGTCCCGGCCCAGGAGGTCCCCAAGGACTGGTACGCCCTGGACATCGGCCCGGCGAGCACCACCCTCTTCGCCGAGGCCCTCCAGGGCGCCAAGACCATCATCTGGAACGGCCCGATGGGCGTCTTCGAGGTGGACGCCTTCAGCCGCGGCACCTACGCCCTGGTGAGCCACGTGGCGAACTCCTACGCCCTCACCATCGTGGGCGGCGGGGACACGGACGTGGCCGTGCACGCGGCGGGCGAGTCGCGGCGCATCTCCTACATCAGCACGGGGGGCGGCGCCTTCCTCGAGCTCCTCGAGGGCAAGGAACTGCCGGGCCTCGCCTCGCTCACGGACAAGCACTAGACCCTCCCGCGGGAGGAGCCGGAGGTGCGGATGCGCACGCCCCTAGTGGCCGGGAACTGGAAGATGAACAAGACCATCGCCGAGGGCCACGCCCTCGCCCAGGCCGTGGCCCAGGGCCGCGCCGGCATGGCGGGCGCGAAGGGGGGCGCCGAGGTGGTGCTGGCCCCGCCCTTCCTGGCCCTCCCGGCCGTGGCCGGGGCGGTGAAGGGGACGGGGGTCGGGGTGGCCGGCCAGAACTGCTCCGCCGAGAAGGACGGCGCCTTCACCGGCGAGGTGAGCGTCTCCATGCTCAAGGACGCCGGGGCCACCCACGTCATCCTGGGGCACAGCGAGCGCCGGGAGCTCATGGGCGAGACGGACGCCCAGGTGGCCCGGAAGGCCGCCGCGGCGCTGGCCGGAGGCCTCGTCCCCATCGTCTGCCTGGGGGAGGCTCTTCCCGTCCGGGAGGCGGGCAAGACCCTGGAGCACGTGGGGCGGCAGGTGCAGGAGTCCATCCTGAGCGCCTTCCCCTCCCCGCCGCAGGGGCTCATCGTGGCCTACGAGCCCGTCTGGGCCATCGGGACGGGCCGGACCGCCACCCCGGCGCAGGCCCAGGAAGTCCACGCCTTCATCCGGGAGAGGCTCCAGAAAACCTACGGGGTGGACTGGGCCGCGAAAACGCGTATCCTGTACGGAGGAAGCGTGAAGCCCGACAACGCCGCTGAACTGTTCGCCCAGCCGGACATCGACGGAGGCCTGATCGGAGGCGCCAGCCTGAAGAGCGGGGACTTCCTCGCCATCGTGGGCGCCGCCTCCTCCGTCCGAAAGGCATAAAGGAGCCGAAGCCGCACATGACCATCCTGCTGACCATCGTCCACGTCGCCGTCGCCCTGTCGCTCGTCCTCATCGTGCTCCTCCAGGCCGGCAAGGGCGCCGGCATCGGCGCGGCCTTCGGGGGCTCCAGCCAGACGATCTTCGGCTCCCGGGGGCCCACCAGCTTCCTCGGCAAGCTGACCGCCGGAGCCGCCATCCTCTTCATGGTGACGTCCCTGCTGCTGACCTACATCGGCTCGCGCTCGACCGGGACCTCCATCGTCCCCGCCGCCCCCGTCCGCCCGGCCGGCCAGGCCCCGTCGCGGCCGGCGCCGGCCCAGCCGCAGCAGCCGCCTTCCGGGAGCCCGGCGCCCGCCAAGCCGGGGCCGTAGCCAAGGCCGCCGCCGCTTCGGAGGAAACGGATTGCTGGTCAAGCGGCTTCTCCTGCTTGTCCCGTTGGCGGTCATCGTCCTCCTGCTCCAGTCCTACTTCTGGGTCCCCACCTTCAGCGACCAGGTGAAGGGCAGCGACGCCCGCCTGCGCCAGTACATCGAGGGCTCGATCGGGGATGCCCAGATCCTCAACCCCATCCTCTACACGGACGCCTCCAGCGGCCGGATCGTCAGCCTCGTCCTCGACGGGCTCATCGACCGGGACGAGAACCTGAACTACCGCGGCCGGCTGGCCACCTCCTGGGAGATCTACGAGGAAGCCTACTTCGTCCCGCGCCCGGGCGGGCCCTCGGCCGGGGACCTCAGGGAGCGGATCGAGCGGGCCCGCGCGGCCGGCCGGCCGGAGTGGGCGCGCAACATCACCCGGGCCGAGGTGATCCCGCCGGCGGAGGAGAAGAACATCCTGGCCGTCCCCAAGGGCCGCGGCCAGCGGGGCTTCGACCAGGTTCCCGTGGCCGTGGCCTACCCGGAGCGGGTCAAGCTCACCTTGAAGGAGGTGGACCAGGACCTCTTCGACCGCCTGAAGGCCCTCCTGGGGCCGGACGCCTTCGCCACGGACCCAGCGCCCTACCTCAAGAGCGAACTGCAGGGCCCCGCCCGGCAGCGGGCGGCGTCGGAGGTCCACCTGACCGAGCACAACCCGGTCATCGTCTTCCGCCTCCGCAAGGGCGTCCTCTTCCACGACGGCCACGAGTTCGACTCGGGCGACGTCCGTTTCACCTACGAAGCCATCATGAACCCGGCCAATCTCTCCCCCCGCGTGGCGGACTACGAGCCCGTCAAGCGGGTCGAGACGCCGGACCGCCACACCGTCCGGGTGGTGTACAAGCGCCTCTACTCCCCCGCCTTCGGCACCTGGGGCATGGGCATGCTCCCCGAGCACCTCCTCAACGCGAAGGCCCTCGCCGAGGAGGCCCGGCGGCGGAACCAGGACCCGGCCAAGTTCACCATGCGCGACAGCGGCTTCAACCGGCACCCCGTCGGCACGGGGGCCTTCCGCTTCCTGGAGTGGCGCTCGGACGAGGTCATCCGCCTGGCGCGCTTCGAGAAGTACTGGGAGGGCGCCCCGAACTACGAGGAATACATCTACCGGATCATCCCGGACCCCCTCACCCAGGAGCTCGAGTTCTACTCCGGCTCGGTGGACAGCTACTCGGCCGAGCCCCACCAGGTCAGGCGGCTGCGGCGGGACCCGCGCTTCCAGTCATTCTCGGGCCTCGCCTTCGGCTACACCTACATCGGCTTCAACCTGCGCCGGCCCCCCTTTGGCGACGCGCGGGTGCGGCGGGCGCTGACGATGGCCGTCAACACCCGCCAGATCCGGGAGTTCCTCCTCTACGGCGAGGGGGAGGACATCACGGGGCCCTTCGTGAAGCAGAGCGACCACTACAACCACGGCGTGAAGCCCCTGCCCTACGACCCCCGCGCGGCCGAGCGGCTCCTCCACGAGGCGGGCTGGAAGAAGACGAACGGGGTGATGCGGAAGGACGGCAAGCCCCTCCAGTTCACCCTCGTCACCAACCACGGCAACGAGGTGCGCAAGGCCATCGCCGTGGCGGTGCAGGACGCATGGAAGCGCGTCGGCGTGCCGGTCCGGGTGGACCTGGTGGAGTGGGCGGTCTTCATCCAGAAGTACATCAACACGCTGAACTTCGACGCCGTGATCCTGGGCTGGCAGATGGGCCTCGACCCGGACCTCTTCCAGATCTGGCACTCGAGCCAGACCGGCCCCGGCCAGCTCAACTTCGTGGGCTACAGCAACCCCCGGGCGGACGAGCTGATTATCAAGATCCGCCAGGAGTACGACCTGAAGAAGCAGGTGGGCTACGCCCACGAGCTGCACCGCATCATCTACGAGGACCAGCCCTACAGCTTCCTCTACGTCTCCAAGTGGACGGCCCTCCTGGACCGCAAGATCGTCATCGCCGAGAAGGGCCCGGACGGGAAGACGCGCTACCGGAAGATCACCCCGACCAAGACGGGCAGCCACACCTTCCATTTCAACAAGTGGCTCAAGCTGCCCCAGGTCCCCGAGCTCGAGGGCTAGGCCGTGTTCGCCTTCATCGTCCGCTCGGTGTTCTTCAAGGCGGTCACCCTCCTCATCATCTCGGTGGTGAGCTTCCTCATCGTCCATCTCGCCCCGGGGGAGCCCAGCCAGATCGACCCCCTCAACCCCCGCTTCCGGAAGGAGGACATCGCCCGCTACCGCGAGGCCTTCGACCTGGACAAGCCCCTCCACCAGCAGTACTTCCTCCTCTACAAGAAGCTCTTCACCGGCGAGCTCAAGAGCTTCAAGGACAACCAGTCGGTCCTCGGCAAGATCTGGACGCGCTTCCTGAACAGCCTGCCCCTCTTCATCCTGGGCACCATCCTCACCTGGTGCCTCGCCTTCCCGATGGGGGTCGGCGCCGCGCTGCGCCGGAGGGGACTGTTCGACCAAAGCACCACCCTGCTGAGCTATCTCCTCATCTCGCTGCCCGGCTTCTTCCTGGCCTACCTCCTGATCATCGGCACGGTGAACTGGCTGGAGGTGCCGGTGCTCGGCATCCACACCTTCGGTCAGGGCGACGCACCCCTGATTTACCAGGTGAACGACCGCATGTGGCACCTCATCCTCCCGAGCCTCCTGGGGGCGACGGGAGGCATCGCCGTCCTCTCCCGCTACGTGCGGGGGCAGATGATCGAGGTCCTCGACTCCGACTACGTCCGCACCGCCCTCGCCAAGGGCCTTCCGACGGACACGGTCTTCTACGTCCACGCCCTCCGGAACGCCGCCCTGCCCTTCATCACCATGTTCGGCCTCCTGCTCCCGGGCCTCATCGGCGGCTCCGTCATCATCGAGGCCATCTTCGCCTGGCCGGGCATGGGCCGCATGGGCTACGAGGCCATCCTCTCGCGCGATTTCCCGATCATCATCAGCCTGAACTTCATCTCGGCGGTGCTGGTCGTCATCGGCACCCTCGTCTCCGACATCCTCTACGTCATCGTCGACCCGAGGATCCGGCTGTGACCATCGAAGCCGCCCGCCCCGCGCGGGAAGACCTTGAGCTGGGCGAGGAGCTCACGCCCTGGCAGCGGGTCCGCCGCAGCCTGGCCTCGGACTGGATGGCCGTGGCGGGAGGCGCCTTCCTGCTCCTTTTCCTCGCGATCGCCCTCCTCGGATGGTGGGGGACCTCGGGCGAAAACCCCCTCTTCGACTCGAGCGTGGTGCGCCTGCCCGACAAGCTGAAGCCTCCCCTGTCCCCTCCGCACCCGGTGGCCGTCCCGCCCGAGGCCCGGCCCCGCCTGGGCGTCTACCTCTTCGGGACGGATGAGCTGGGCCGCGACGTCTTCGCCCGGATGCTGGAGGGCGCGATGGTCTCCCTCTCGGTGGGCTTCGTGGCGGTGGGCATCGCCGTGGCCCTGGGGGTGGCGATGGGCGGGATCGCCGGCTTCTATGGGGAGCGGGTGCCGGGGGGGGCGCCTCTTCTCGGAGCGCTGGCGGCCCCGCTCGCGGGGCTGATCCTCTGGCGGGATTTCGGAGTTCTGGCGCTGGCCGGGACGGCCGCGGGCGGCCTGTGGGACGCTGTCCGGAAGCAGCGGAGCGGCGCATTCTCGCCCGCGGGGCTGGCGGCGGGCTTCCTCCTGGGGCTCGCCCTCTCCCCCTTCGGCCCCCCCGAGCTGCGGAAGCTCTCCCCGGGAGGGTTGGCTCTCCCCTGGCCTGGCGCCGTATGGCTCTGGCTCATCCTGCCCGTGATGCTCATGCTCGCGGGCTTCGGAGGGAAGCTGGGCGACCGCGCGCGGGACGAGCTCTCCGCGACAGCCCTCCTGGGAGGGCTCCTGGGGCTGGCGGCCGGCTACGCGGCGGCCCTCGCCGGAGGCGCCGGCTCGGGCGCGGCGCGCTGGGGAATTGCGCTGGGGGCGGCCGCCCTGGGCGCCTGGGGAGCTTCCCTTTTCCGGCTGGACCGGCTCATCCGGCGCTGGCGCCTGCCCCGGGTGGACATCGTTTTCACCATGCTGGTGGACGTGCAGCTCTCCTTCCCCACCTTCTTCCTGATCCTCACCGTCATCGCCCTGCTGCCGCCGAGCATCTGGAACATCATGGTCGTGATCGGCCTCACCGGCTGGGTGGGGCCCGCCCGCTTCGTGAGGGCCGAGATTCTCTCCCTTCGCGAGCGGCCGTTCATGGAGGCGGCCACCGCCCTCGGCGGGAACGACGCGAGGCTCATCTTCCTCCACCTCGTGCCCAATTCGCTGGCCCCGGTGCTGGTTTCGGCCACCATCGGGATCGCCGGCGCCATCCTGGTCGAGGCGAGCCTGAGTTTCCTCGGGTTCGGCGTCCCGCCCCCCCACGCCACCTGGGGCAACATTCTCTCGGACGGGAAAAAATACCTTTTCGACGCCCCCTGGCTGACCTACATCCCGGGCCTGGCCATCCTCCTCGTCGTGCTGGCCTTCAACCTCTTTGGCGAAGGGCTGCGCGACGCCCTGAACCCGCGGGCGAAGCCCTCCTAGAGAGCGATCCAAAGTTGACAGCCGGGCCGCCGCCGCCGCAATATCTTGCCCCGGCCTGCCAGGCCAGAAGGGCCAAGCCCAAGTGGTGGAATTGGTAGACACGCCAGCTTGAGGGGCTGGTGGGGGCAACCCCGTGTCGGTTCGAGTCCGGCCTTGGGCACCAAATAATTCTGGGAGTTAAACGGGGCGGCCCCCAAGTGGGGCCGCCCTTCGGCGTTTGACGCCATTCCGGTATCCGCCGGCCTGCCGTTCCGGCTCCTCCGGAAAAGACCTCCTTCTATACTCCGGTTTTTACCCGGTTTGAAATGATTTTTCTTTTGTGTAACGATTCTCCTTTAAAATACATTTACGGCGGCCGCATTTCGCACTGGCTGGCTTTTCAATCCGAAACCTATATTGAAGTAGCTCTCGGAAACGAAAGCCGCCGCCTTCATTCTGTGGGGAGAGAGCGTCATGGCCGAGCAATTTGCGATCTGGGTGTGCCCGAATTGCAACCGCACCTTCCGCGAGCACGTCTTCGGTGAAGGCACCTCGATGAGCGGCCCGACGTGCAATTCTTGTTGCGTGGCCCTGGTTCCGCCGCACGCGCTGGAAGGCGAGGAAGAGGCATATTCGGAGCAGAAGGAAGAGCGGGCCGGAGTGGTCGCGCGGGAATTCTAGCTTTAGATCCTGATGAACCGTCCCGGGGCGACGGCCCCGGGACGCAACAATCAGCCAGCGGCAATCCCCTTCGAGCCGAAGCTCATTCGCCCTTTCGTTCGGGGGGAACGCTCCAGTAGCGCCTGTACTCCTCGCCGAACGTCAGTGTGGCGAAATCCTTCATCCGGTCCAGGAACACCACCCCGTCCAGATGGTCGTACTCGTGCTGGCAGACCCGGGCGGGGAAGCCCTCCAGCTCCTCCTCATATCGCTTGCCGCGGGCGTCCAGCGCCTCGAGGCGCAGCCGGCGGAAGCGGAGCACCCGCCCGTGCAGGTCCGGGATGCTCAGGCAGCCCTCCCACTCCTCCTCCGTCTCCTGGCCGAGGGGCGTGATTTTCGGATTCACCGCCACCCGCAGGGTGGACTCCTCCTCCGGGTTCGGCTGCATGACGAAGAGCCGCAGCGCGAAGTGGACCTGGGGCGCCGCCAGCCCCACCCCGCCGTACTCCCCCATCGTCTCGACCATGCTCTCGATTAGCTGGAGGAAATCCGGGCTCTTGAGCTCCTCCGCGGTGACCGCCCGCGCCGCCTGGCGCAGCACCGGATGGCCGAGCCGGGACACCTTCAGGATGGCCATGCCCTCTCCTCTCCTACCGGGCACTGGGGGGCAGGGAGGCGAACCAGGCGGCCAGCGCCTCCGGGTCCGACGCCTCCTCCAGGGAACCCACGACGCGGTCCGCGTCTCCCAGCCTCTCGCGCTCGAAGCTCGTGGCCACCGCCAGCACGCGCATCCCGGCCGAGCGGGCGGCGGCGATGCCGGCGAGGGAGTCCTCCGCCACCAGGCAGGCGGCGGGAGCGATCCTCTCTCCGGCCCTCACCCGGTTCAGCTCGTCCAGGGCGGCCACGAAGGCCTCCGGATGGGGCTTGCCCCGGGAAACCAGTTCCGCCGTCACGATGGCCGAGAAGCAGTTCAGCAGCCCCTCGCGCTCCAGCACCAGGCGCACCTCGTGGTTCAGCGCCCCGCTGGCGATGGCGAGAGGCCAGCGGGCCGAGGCGTTGCGGATCATTTCCGCCGCCCCCGGCAGGAGCGGGGGCGTGCCGGCCAGCCGCTCGTAGTGGTCCGCCTTCACGTCCACCAGGCGCTCGAATTCCTCGGGCGGGACGGCTTTTCCCCGGTCGCGCAGGAAGACCTCGAGCATCTGGCGGTCGTCGTAGGCCAGGTAGCGCTCCTTGTACTGGGCTTCCGTCAGCCCCAGCCCCAGTTCCTCCGAGAGGGTGCGCTGGAAGGCGGCCAGGTGGAGCGGCTCACTGTCCGCGATGGTGCCATCGAAGTCGAAGATGATGGCGGCCAGTTCGGCCATGCCCCAGCTCCCCGGCGGCCCTAGATCCAGCCGCCCCCGTCCTCGTAGATGTTCACGCCCGTCAGATAGGAGGAAGCGTCCGAGGCCAGGAAGACGCACAGGCCCATGATGTCCTCCGCCTCCCCGACCCGGCCGAGGACCGTCTTCTCCCTGAGCCGCCTCTCCGTCTCGGGGTTCGAAAGCGCCTGGGCGGACATCGGCGTGCGGTGGGCCCCCGGCGAGATGCAGTTCACCCGCACCCCGTAGGGGCCCCACTCGACCGAGAGCGCACGCGCCAGGCCCGCCACCCCCGCCTTGCTCGCGTTGTAGGCCGCCCGCGCGGCCCGGTGGCCGCGCTCCCCGAGGAAGGTGGCGACGTGGATGATGCTCCCCCTCCCCCGGACCACCATCCCCGCCCCCACGGCCCGCGAGACGATGAAGGCGCCGGTCAGGTTCACGTCGATCACGGCGCGCCAGGCGTCCTCCGAGAGCTCGAGGGTGGGCTCGAAGTTGATGACGCCCGCCGCGTTCACCAGGACGTCGATCGGCCCGAGCGCCTCCTCCGCCCGCTCCACGGCGGCCTTCACCTCGGCCGCCTTGGAGACGTCCGCCCCGGCCGCGAGCGCCTTGCGGCCCCGCTTCCGGATTTCCTGGGCCACTTCCTCGACCAGGGCTTTCCTCCGCCCCACGGCCGCCACGTCGGCCCCCGCCTCGGCCAGCGCGAGCGCCATCGCCCGCCCCAGGCCGCTGCCCGCGCCCGTCACGAGGGCTGTCCTCCCGTCCAGCCGGAACTTGTCGAGGGTCGCCATCGGATTCTCCAGCAGTCGCCGCGGTGGGGGGTGGTCCGGCGCGAACGGCGCTCACGCTAGGGGATGGGCCCGGGGGTGTCAACCGCGGGAGAAGCGGGCGGTTGGCCCATTCCCCTGCGTGTGGCATCCTGCCGCCACGGGAAGCGTCCAAGTCCGTCCGCCCCTCTCCGCCTGTGGGGAGGGGCTTGTTCCGGGAGGAGACGGTGGCCAAAGGAATCGCTTGGATCACGACGACGTGGATTCAGGGGCTCGCGGACCCCATGAGCTACCTCCGGCCCCTGGAGGCGGCGGGCCTGGAGGTCCGCATCGACTCTACGGGACGGGAGCCGACCGAGGAGGAGATGCTCCGGAAGCTCCCCGGCGTGGTCGTCTCCATGCCCAGCAACGATCCCTTCAACGAGCGCACCCTGGCCGCCGCCGACAGCCTCCGCCTCGTGGCCCGCACGGGGGTGGGCGTGAACAGCATCGACCTCGAAGCCTGCACCCGGCACGGGGTGGTGGTCACCTACGCCCCCGGCCAGAACGCCGTCTCCGTCTCGGAGCACACCTTCGGCCTCATCCTCTCCGTCGCGCGGCGCATCTGCCTCCTCAACGAAAGGGTCCGCCGGGGCGAATGGGGCGCGCTCCGGGTGCCTATCCCCCCCCTGACGGGCAAGACGCTCGGCATCATCGGCCTGGGCAACGTGGGCAAGAACGTCGCCCGGCGCGCGGTGGCCTTCGGGATGGAGGTCCTGGCCCACGACCTGGTGCGCGACGAGCGCTTCGCCGCCGAAACCGGGGTTTACTACAAGCCGCTGGACGAGGTGATCCGGCGCGCGGACTACTTGACCTGCCACGTGCCCCTGACGAACCTCACGCGGGGCATGATCGGCCGCGGCGTGCTCCGGCGCATGAAACCCACCGCCTTCCTCATCAACACCGCCCGGGGACCCGTCGTGGACCTCGACGCCCTGGCCGAGGAGCTCCCGCGCGGCACCATCCGGGGCGCGGCGCTGGACGTCTTCCCTCAGGAGCCCCCCAAGCAGCCCCACCCCGTCTTCGGGCTCGACAACGTCGTCGTCACCCCGCATATGGCGGGGCTGGGAGAGGACGCCTGCGAGAACTCGCTGCGCCACGCCGTCCACTGCACGCTGGAGTTCCTGGCCGGCCGGCGGCCTCCCGACGTTGTGAACCCCGAGGCGCTCGATCAGCCGGGGGTGAGGCGATAATTCAAGACATCCATGTCCGATTCTTTAAAGCCAACCAATGTGAACGCTTGCGGCCGATCCTTCATTTGGCGGGTTCTCGTGCACGCGCATCGCCCACTTTCCAGATTGTAATATCCATCACACATTTTCGATCTCTTTTTGAAAACTCCCTCACATTTTCAGCATTATTGCCATATATTTTGTTCAATACCGCTTCTCTCGCATAAGGAGACTGTCGTGAAACGATTGCTCGTAGCCCTCGGGGTTGCGGGCGGCCTCTTCTGGATCTCGCAGACCGCCGCCTACGCGCAAGCCCCTCACCCCGCCTGTAGCCTGCTTCCCCCGCAAGAGCAAGGTCTTTGCAACCAGACCATCAACAATCGCCGGGCCGCCTGCGACCGCCAGCCCAACCCCCAGGCCCGCCAGGCCTGCCTCAACGCCTTCGGCCAGCTCAACACCCGGCTGAACTCCTGCCCGCAGGTCCAGCCCGCCGACCGGCGCGACGACTGCGTGCGCGCTTCTTTGGGATTGCCCCAGCCTCGTCCGCCCGTTGCGGGACACCCCGCCTGCAACCTCCTGCCTCCGCAGGAGCGGGGCCTCTGCGTCCAGCGCATCAACGAACGCCGGGCCGCCTGCGACCGCCAGCCCAACCCCCAGGCCCGCCAGGCCTGCCTCAACGCCTTCGGCCAGCTCAACACCCGGCTGAACTCCTGCCCGCAGGTCCAGCCCGCCGACCGGCGCGACGACTGCGTGCGC
>JACPUR010000023.1 GCA_016192135.1 Candidatus Tectomicrobia bacterium
CCCGGCGTCGATGGTGAGGATGGCGTCCCGGGGCAGCACCCGGGCGAGGGCGGCCTGGGCGCGGCGCGGGTCGATGGGCCTGCCGCCATACTCGAGGGCCGCCTCGCGGTGGCGCTCCTGGGCGGCGCGCACCCCGGCCGCTCTTTCGCGCCAGGCGGGGCGGCTTCTCTTTTCCACGGCGCGCAGGAGGCCCTGGAGGACGAGCCCGGCGTCGGCGGCGAGGCCCACGTCGGCCCGGTAGGCCCGGCCGATTGAGCGGGGGTCGAGGGCGGCGTGGATGAGCTTGGCGCCCCCCGGGAGAAAGCCGGGCTTCAAGAAGCTCGTGGTGTGGGCGAGGCGGGTGCCCACGGCGAGCACCACGTCGGCCGCCTCGAAGAGGGCGCGCGCCTCGGGGAGGGTGCCCCGCCCGATGGAGCCGAGGTGCAGCGGGTGCTCCGCGCTCATCACGTCGTCGCGGCCGGTCGAGGTCATGACGGGGGCGGAGAGTGCCTCGGCGAGCTTGGCCAGATCACCGGAAGCGCCGGACCACAGCACGCCCCCGCCCGCCACGATGAGGGGCCGCTCGGCCCGCTTCAGGAGATCGGCGGCGGCGGCCAGGGCCTCGGGGTCGGGGGCGGGCCGGGGGGGACGGGGGGCGCCGCCGAGCGTGGGGGCGGGGGAAGCCTCGTTCATCACGTCGCGCGGGAGGTCCAGGTGCACCGGGCCCGGCACCCCGGTGACGGCGGCATGGTAGGCCTCGCGGACGGCGTCGGCGGCGCGCTCGGGCTTGCGCACCTGGACGGACCACTTCACCACGGGCTTGAAGAGGGCGATCTGATCGATCTCCTGGGCGGACTCCCGGAAGGTGTCCTTCATCATGGGCGCCCCGGTGATGACGAGGACGGGGCTCTGGGCCATCCAGGCGTTGGCGACCCCGGTCAGGAGGTTGGTGGCGCCGGGGCCGTTCGTGGCCATGCAGACCCCGGGCCGGCCGGTCAGGCGCCCGTAGGCGTCGGCCATGAGGGCGGCGCTCTGCTCGTGGCGCACGGTGAGGAAGTGGAGGTCCTCGCGGCCGTACATGCCGTCCAGGATCTCGATCATGCATGAGCCGGCCATGCCGACGACGTTCCGGCAGCCGAGCTGCGCCAGCGCCTCCGCCACGGCGTGGCCCGCGGTCATGGTGGCCATCCGCCTCCTCCTCTCTGAAGGCCGAATCCTGCTGAAACGGCCGGAATCCGGCTCCGGGCGGGGCCCTCGGCCGCGATGGGTTCCGCTGCGGGATGAGGGGTGAATGTAGAACCCGCAAGGCGGGGGTGTCAAAACCCCGGCCTTTTCAGGCGTTGTGGATCACCTGAGGAAAAAATCAGTGAAAATCCGGGCTTGCAAAAAAATTCGATTTTTGTTTGTATTATAGATGTGTTTTCTTCGTAGACACTTCGGGGGGTTCGCTGGGCATGCTGGCCGCGGCCGGGCGCTCGGAAGCGCTGGATATTCAAGCCACTGCGCGCGTGGAGAGCATCGCCGCGGGCGGGGCCGGGGTGGTGCGCCTGGACCGGCGCGTGGTGTTCGTCCCCCGCGCCGTGCCCGGGGACCGGGTGCGCTTCAGGGTTATATCGGACAGGGGAAAGTTCCTCCTGGGCGAGCTCGAGGCGGTGGAGGAGGCGAGCCCTCACCGGCGCGAGCCTCCCTGCCCCCATTGGGAGGGCTGCGGCGGCTGCCCCCTCCAGATGGCGGCGCCCGAGGCCCAGCTCGAGGCCAAGCGGCGCATCTTCCTCGATGCCCTCCAGCGCATCGGAAAGCTGGAATTGCCCGTCCCCTTGCGGGAAATCCTGCCCGGGGGCCCCGAGTTCCACTACCGCGCCCGGGCGCGCTTCCAGGTGCGCGGGGAGGAGATCGGTTTCTTCGCCCCGGGCACCCGGCGCCTCCAGCCCATCGAGGACTGCCTCCTCGTCGAGCGGCCGGTGGCCCGGGCGCTGGCCGGGGTGCGGCGCTTCCTCAAGGCCGAGCCCGGGGCGCGGCGGGTGGATGCCGTTGAAATTACGTCCCTTGGGCCGGACCCGGAGGAAGGGGCGGGACTTCAGGTCTTTCCCCCCGGAAGCCGAGAAGGCTTTCCCGCGCGGGATTTGCCTCGGGCCGTCCGTTCGCTTTGGGTTACTTTCGCACGAGACTCCGGTTTTCGGTTAAACTTCTGGGGAGAACGAAAGCCGGGGGAGCCTCCGGCCTGGACCGCGCGCCACCTCCCCGAGCCGGACGCCGCCTGCGTCCTGCGGATCTCGCCGGAGTCCTTCCTCCAGCCCAGCCGCGCCGCCAATCAGGCCCTCGTGAAAACCCTACTGGATGAAGCCCGGGTCCGGCCCGGCGGCAGGCTCGTCGATCTGTTCTGCGGGGCGGGGAACCTCACCCTGCCCTTCGCCCGCCGGGGCGTGCGCGCGGTGGGGGTGGAGAGCAACCCCTTCGCGGTGCAGGACGCCATCGCCAGCGCGCGGGACAACGCGCGGGAGGCGGCGGGCGGCGCGCCGCCCCTCTTCCTGCTCCGCGAGGCGGGGCGGGCGGAGGCCGGCGAGATCCGCGGCGCCCTCGGCGGCGGCCCCGAGGTACTCCTGCTCGATCCCCCGCGCAAGGGGGCGCTCGAGGCCGTCCCGCTCATCCTCGCCCTCGAGCCCCGCCAGATTCTCTACGTCTCCTGCAACCCCGCGACCTTCGCCCGGGACGCCCGCGCCCTCCACGAGGGAGGCTACCGCATCGACGGCGCCCACATCGTCCCCATGTTCCCCAACACCGCCCACGTCGAAACCTTGACCTCATGGTCGCGCGCCCCAGGGGCCGCGCCGGAGGGAGAAGATTCCAGTTGGCCGCCATCGGAGGGTTGTTGAGATGTTCCTGACCCGCAGGCAGCGCGAGATCTACGAGTTCATCCGGGAATTCATCCAGGTCAAAGGCTACGCGCCGAGCATCGCCGAGATCGGCCAGAACTTCCGGCTGACCTCCCCCGCCACCGTCCACAAGCATCTCCAGAACCTGGCGCAGAAGGGCCTCATCAAGCGGAGCTGGAACCGCAGCCGGGCCATCGAGATGGTCTCGGGCGCGGACACCGTGGGGGCCGAGGCCGCCTACGCCTCGGGCGCCATCCCGCTCAAGGGCCTCATCGCCGCGGGCGCCCCGCTCGAGGCCGTCGAGGACAACGAGACCATCCCCCTCCCCTGGACGCCGGGCAAGAACAACCTCTACGCCCTGAAGGTCAAGGGGACCTCGATGATCGAGGACCACATCCAGGAGGGCGACTACGTCATCGTCGAGCAGCGCGAGACGGCCCAGAACGGCGAAACCGTCGTGGCGCTGCTGAACGGCGAGAGCGCCACCCTCAAGCGCTTCTACCGCGAGGCGGACCACATCCGCCTCCAGCCGGCCAACGCGACGATGGAGCCCATCCGGGTGAAGGACTCGGACCTCCGCATCCAGGGCGTCGTGGTGGGGGTGCTGAGGAAGTACTAGCCGGAAGGCCCCCTCTCCGGAAAGGCCGGGGCCATGGATGAGACGAGCGGAAGCGCCGGGGAAGCCCCCCGCCCGCGGGAGCCCTCCCCCCGCCTCATCGCCCACGTGGACATGGACGCCTTCTTCGTGGCGGTGGAGCGGCGGGACGACCCCTCCCTCCTCGGCAAGCCCGTGCTGGTGGGCGGCGTGGGGGGGCGCGGGGTGGTGGCCGCCGCCTCCTACGAGGCCCGCAGGTTCGGCGTCCGCTCCGCCATGCCCATGGCCCAGGCGCGCCGCCTGTGCCCGGGCGCCCTCGTCCTCCCCGGCCGGCACGCCCGCTACTCCGCCGTCTCCCATGAAGTGATGGAGGCGCTGCGGGGCTTCACCCCCGTCCTCGAGATCGTCTCGGTGGACGAGGCCTACCTCGACCTCACCGGCACCGCCCGCCTGCACGGCCCGCCCTTCCTGGCGGCGGCCCGCATCCGCCGGGCCGTCCTGGACGCCACCGGCTGCCCGGCCTCGATCGGGGTGGCCTCGAACCGCATGATGTCCAAGGTGGCCTCTGAGCTCGCGAAGCCCGCGGGGGTCCTGGCCGTCCTCCCCGGGCGGGAGGCGGCCCTCCTCGCCCCCCTCAGGGTGGAGACCCTCCCCGGGGTGGGGCAGGTGACGGCCGCCCGGCTCAAGGGCTTCGGGGTGCGTACGGTGGCGGACCTGGCCGCTCTCCCCCTCTCCTTCCTCGAGGACCACTTCAAGAGCGCCGGGAGCTGGCTCCACCGGATGGCCCGGGGCGGGGACGACGCCCCCCTCGTCACCGAGAGCGCCCCCAAGAGCATCGGCCGGGAGACCACCTTCCGGGAGGACATCGGGGACCCCGCCCGGCTCGAGGCGGCCCTCTCGGAGCTGGCCGAGCAGGCCGCGGCGCGCGCCCGCAAGAAAGGCCTCTGCGGCCGGGGCGTGACCCTCAAGATCCGCTTCGCCGACTTCACCACACACACCCGCGCCTGCGTCCTCGATCCCCCCTCCAACCTGGACCGGGACGTGACGCGCGCCGCCCTGCGCCTCCTGCGCGGGGCGCTGGAGTCGCTCTCCCTCGGGCGGCGGGTGCGCCTCGTGGGGGCCTACCTCACCGGCCTCGAGCCGGCGGGCCTCCAGCCCTCCCTGCTGCCCGAGGCGTCGCGCGAGCGCGAGGAGCGCCTGACCGAGAGCGTGGACGCCGTCCGCGCCCGCTTCGGCTTCGGCGCCCTCGTGACGCATAAGGCGATCGAGGGGATGGAGAGGGAGGATTCTCGCCCTCGCAAAGGACGATAACCCTGTTAGACTTTTCTCGCGGTTCGGGAGCGCGGAGAAACAGAACGCTGGGGGGATAGGATGGATGAAAGAAGATTCATGTGCCGTTTTGTCGCGTTCGTCCGTGAGAAACTTTTTCCTTCTTGATCTCTGGAGGAAAATCGATGCCAAAATCTAAGTCTCTCCGGGGATTTTGGGAATTTGAACGCTTGATTTCGCACCAAACTCGATATGTGCATGGATCTGAAGTTAAAGAATTCCTCGATTGGATTTTGCGTACGAGCAAGAACCGCATTGAACTCCTTCCACAGCACAATAAACCCTGGCGAGCACGTCTCGGATATGATGATGACGGCGATCATCTAATTGGTCTTTCGCCAAAGGAGATGAAGCCACTCGCCAATCGAGCAAAGGAGGGGCGTGCTAATCCAAAAGGAATTCCTTGCCTTTATCTTTCCACCGATCGAGACACCGCCATGGCGGAAATTCGCCCCTGGCTTGACTCACTCATTTCGGTGGCTCAGTTTACAACGCTTCGAGAGTTGCAAATCATAAACTGCACATTACACAAAGAGAACAAGCGCCCTTGGACTATTGGCATGAAGGACAAACTCACTCCGGAGGAACGCGAAGAGGTACTCTGGTGGGATATTGATAAAGCATTTTCTCGCCCGGTAACCTTGAGCGACGATACCGCCGATTACGTTCCCAGTCAGATCATCGCCGACCTTTTTAGGGTCAATGGGTACGACGGGATTGCCTACAGAAGTTCTCTGGGCGAAGGACACAACATCGCGTTGTTTGATTTGAATTCAGCCGAACTGATCAATTGCCAGGTATTTGAACTGAAAAGTCTCTCTCATGAATTCCGAGAGAGAAATAATCCCTATTTCGTCAAAGTACATCCCCAAAAAAAGGCAACTAGGAAACGTTGACACCCCCGTGCTTTGATTTTTATTTCCCGCTTTCTGTTACCCGCCACTTCCAGTCTCATGACAACTCCCGCGTTATCTACTCGACGTAGCGCAGCACGTCCTCCTTCCGGAAGTGCAGGCTCCTGAGCGACGGGAAGTCCTCTGGGAAGAGCACCCCCGCAAAAAAGCGCCCCGCCCCGGGGATGAAGGATGAAGGGGGACGGGGCGCCGGATGAACCGGGGCGCGCTCAGCCGGCCATCGCGGGCTCCCGCCCGCTGCGGCGGATGAGGAAGCGGGCGTCCAGCGCCCGCAGCTTCTCCACCACCCCGGTGTACTCGAGCTCCGACATCGGCAGCATGGCGGCGCCGAAGAAGCCCTGCCGCCGCATCTCCATCGCCTTCTCGGAGACGCGGCCGCGCACCGTGTCCCAGAAGGGGTGGGCGAAGGTGTCCATCGGCTCGGTGAGCTTGCCCCCGTGCATGGCGAAGGCGGCGCAGCTCACGAGGGGCGGGCCGTCGAAGTAGCTCGTGGGGGTGTTCAGGGTGACGGGCATGAGGGGCATGTTGTGGGAGCCCCGCATGCCCCCCGCCACAAAGTGGCCGATGTGGAAGGGGGCGAGCACCTCGCCCGTGGCGGGGAAGCTCATCTGGGTGCGCACGAGCATGACCGGGTCGTCCTTGCCGGTGTAGGTGCCCGCGATGTTGTGGAGGCGCGAGGTGGCCACGGCGGCGGCCTGTTCGCCCGTGGCCCGCGCCCAGACGGACTCGACCACGAAGCGCTCGGGGTCCCGCAGCAGGGCGGCGATGTCGTAGATGTCCTCGGGGGCGTTCAGCTCGATGACCCGGTCGCCCTCGACGCAGTTCACGTCCATGATCACGAAGCGGAAGCCCTTGCTCATCTTGGGCGAGAGCATGAGGCCCGGGGTGTTCATCACGTCGGCGAAGGCGAGGAAGAGGGGGAGGTTGTAGGCCCCGGGGTCGGTCTTGTCGGCCGCGAAGAAGAGGAAAGGCTCGTTCGGGCGCTCCTCGAACTCCATCTCGGCGACGGCGGGCCCCAGGCCCTTCACGTTGCCCGAGAAGGCGTCCTTCAGCAGGTCCTGCCCCGCCCCGTAGAGCCCCTGCTCCTTGGCCACCACCGTCCCCCGCTCGAAGGCCTCCCAGGCCAGGCGGTGGACGGCCTCGTCGTTCTCCCCGCGCGCGTGGGCCATGAGGATGGAGATGTCGTCCCCGTTGAAGGCGACGTAGCTGTCGAGGAGGAGGCCCTTCCCCGCCCGGGCGACGTGGGCCCGGACGGCCTCCATGAGGCGGCTCGAGGGGGCGATGTGGCCGCCCACCGAGCCGATGTCGGCCTTGATGACGCTGAGGGTGATTTTCATCGGGCGCTCCTTGAAGGGCCGGGGAGGGGAATCCCCGGGAGGCTGGATGGGGAGGCGGGCGCACCGCGCCGTCGTGCGCTCACGATGCAAGCGGCGTTCCCGTCCATGCCAACGCCGGATGGGAAAACGGATTCTCGCTGGGCAAGATTTTCGGAGCGGTCTTTCGGATGCCCGAATCCGCTGGCGGGGCGCGGTCCCCCGGGGCCGGGCCGATGGGCGGCCGGAAAACCCGGCCCGAGGCCATTCCGCCCCCTTCCCCGGACGCTCCGGGGCGGATTGCGCGGCGGCCAAACCGGACCCGTGGCAATCCGCCACGCTGAAAAGATCCACAAACCTCCGGCGGAAGGACGAAGGTGCGCGAAATTGGGCGAAATTGCGGTAGCGGGCGGCGCGGCGGCAGGGGGTATGTTCGAGCGGGGGCGCGGGTCCGGTTCCCCCCTCTCCCTCCGGGAGAGGGCAGGGTGAGGGGATGCCGCCGGCGGGACGGCCCTCACCCCAACCCTCTCCCAACGGGAGAGGGAGAAAATCCCGCCCTACAGATCGGGAGGAGACGGCACGACATGAAAACCCGTCGCGGGAAGTCTCGCGAATTGATGGGAATTGATGGGAAAAGCAACCAAAACGAAAAAGGAGGCCCGTCACGCGAAGTAACGGGAAATAACGGCGGAACAAACCCTGCGGCCGGCCGCCGGCAGGGCGACTGCCGCGGATAGTCGCGGATATTGATGGATAAAGATCCCATGAATCACGGGGGCGCAAAAAAAGGGGCGCCTAGAGCACCACCGTCAGTGTCCCCGAGACGGTCATGGCGGCCCCCAGCAGAAGGCGCCAGTTCACGTTCTCGGCCTCCCGGAGGAAGAGGCGGGCGAGGAGGATGACGAGGAGGGGCTGCATGGAGGTGATCGAGGAGACGTTCACGGCCAGGGTGTGGTTCATGGCCAGGCTGTAGGAGGGGATGGCCACGGTCTGGCACACGGCGGCCAGGAAGACCCACCGCCAGTTGCCCGGGGGGATCCGCGAGGGCGAGAGGCCCGGCTCGAACCTCCAGGCGATGAGCCAGGCCATGGGCGCCCCCAGCCAGATGGCCATGGCGGCCACGGCCATGGGGGGCATGTCCTTTCCCGCCGCCTTCATCATCACGCCGGTGGAGCTCCAGATGAAGGTCGTGGCGATGGCGGAGAGGTAGCCCACGAGCAGGTCGCGCCGGGAGGCCGGGCCCGCGTGCGCGGGGGACTGCCCCGCCCGCACCACGGTGGTGACGCCGGCGACGAAGAGGGCCAGGCCGGTGAAGATGCGCGGGGAGAGGGGCTCCCCCAGGAACAGGGCGGCGAGCAGGCCCGTGACGACCGGGGTGCTGGCCGCGATGGGGACGGAGCGGCTGGGGCCGATCCGCCGGATGGCGAAGTAGTAGGTGAGCCGGGAGAGCGCGATCATGAAGAAGGCGATGAGGGCGAGGAGGAGGTAGGTCCCGGGGCGCGAGGGCCGGAAGGCCGAGGCGGGCAGCAGCAGCCACGCGGCCGGCAGCACCAGGATGGCGTTGCACAGCGTGGTCGTGGCGGTGGTCTGGAGGAGGGGGGCGTCCTTCAGGGCCGCCCGGATGAAGAAGGAGAGGCACGACCACGCCGCCAGGGCGGAGGCGGCGAACATGAGGCCGAGGGCGTGCGTCGAATCCATCAGGCGGCTCTCGCTCGATTCCGGCCGTTCGTTCCGGCGTCATTGGAAGCCAGGTGGGGCCTCCAGTATGTACCATCCCCGCCGTTGCGCGGCCAGCGCGGGAGGACTCATCCGCCTTCCATCGCGCCCGGGCATGGACGGCGAATTTTGAAACCGTTCCAAAACAAAAGGGATGCAGGTACAATTTCGAATCGAGGATAGAAAGGGAGCGCCACGATGTCCAGGCATTTCAACGGCGAGAAAGCCATCGCTCAAGCCGCGGATGCGATTGTCCGGCAAGCCGACCCGGAGCGGATTTACCTGTTCGGTTCCCGGGCGCGGGGAGAGGCCACCGCCGAGTCCGACGTGGACTTGCTGGTCGTGGAACGCGAGCCCTTCGGTCCGCGCCGCAGCCGCCTCCAGGAGATCAACAGCCTCTACAGAGCGATTTCTCCCTACCGCATCGCAGCGGACATCCTCGTGTTCAGCAGCGAAGAGTTCGCCCGGTGGCGGAACTCCATCAACCACGTGGTCGGCCGCTGCGAGCGCGAGGGGAAGCTCCTCTATGCGCGACCTTAAAGAAACAGAATCGCCCGTAGGAGCACCCTAGTGGACTTTCCGCATCGCGAGGATAGCGAGTACAGGGGCTACAAGTACAGAGTCGTTGCCGTCGATCACTATCGAGGCCTCAAACCGAAGCAGTACAAATTCCACGCTACCATTTTCAGGTACCGCCAAGACCCTCATGACCACCGAAGCGAAGAAGCCTTTGACTCCATGGATGAGGCCATGGAAAAGGGGCGGAACTACGTACACCGATGGGTTGATTTGCACCCGCTATCCTGACTTAGGTTTGTCAGGTTCGTAATCGCCCCCTCAGTTCTTCTCCATCGCGCTCAAGGCCTCGGACAGAAACCCCAGGAGCTGGGCCGTCTCGCCGAGCTTCCGGACGGAGAAGGGCGTCTTGGAGGCGTCCACGTGGCCGAGGGCTTCCACGATGAGCAGCCGCACCTTCCTCCCCGGGACCTCCCGGGCCTCCCGCGCCAGGTGGACGCCCGCCGAGAAGGGGACCAGGGGGTCGCCCCGGCCGTGGATGAGGAAAAGCGGGTAGCCGCCCCGCCGCACGACGCCCTCCAGCGACCAGGCCTCGAGCCGCTGGCGCATGGCCGGGGGCTGGCTCCGGTAGATGGCGTCGAAGAGGGCGGCGTCGGTGTTCTCCATGAGGGCGAGGACGCCCCGCCCCTCCTCGGGGAGGCGGGAGACGAGGGAGGCGATGTCCGCCTTCTCGTCCGCCAGCTTGCGCCGGACGATGGCCTCGACCTCCGCCTCGTGGCCGTCCAGGCCGAGGAGGTCGGCGTTGTAGCGGAGGAAGAGCCACTTGCCCGTCCACAGGGGCGGCCCGCCCGGGAAGGCGGGCTCGTGGCCGCGCCCGCTCGTGGTCAGGTGGAGGAGCACCTCCCGCAGGTCGTAGTAGGCTCCGACGGCGATCATGTAGCCGACCCGCCCGGCGACCTCGGGCCGGGCCGCCGCCAGGAAAGCGGGTCCCGCCGAGAAGGAGAGGCCGAAGAGCCCGCAGCGGGGGACGGAGGGGGGTCGGCGGCCGTCCAGCCAGGCGAAGGTGGAGGCGAGCCGGGCCACGTCCCGGACGTCGGGCCGGAAGCGCCGCATGCCCGGAAGATCGGGCGCGGCCACGGCGAAGCCCAGCCGGGCGAGGGAGCGGGCGAAAGCGGCGAGCCGCGCGTCGCGGCGGCCGGCGTCCGTCATCCCGTGCGCGAGGAGGATGCACCCGCGCGGCGGCTCATCGCTCCCGCCGGGGATGTAGAAATCGAGCGGCACGTCCCCCGGGGTCTCCTCCCGCCGCTCGGGCGGAAGGGTCCAGCGGGCGAGCCAGCTCTTCTCTTCCTTCGCGAGGAGCGACTGGGCCAGGAGCAGGGCGTCCAGCGGGTGGCGCAGGGGCGGGTAGAGCGGCCGGAGAAGGGCGGACAGGACCAGCAGGAAGGCGGCCGCGGCGAGCACCCAGAGCCATTTACGGCGCATGGGATCCTACGCCGCGGGATGCTTTTCGAAATAGGCCCGCAGGAAAACTCCCGTGCGGGAGCCCGGGTGCTGGGCCACCTTGGCCGGGGGGCCCTCGGCCACGATCCGGCCGCCCGCGCCCCCGCCCTCGGGCCCCAGGTCCACGATCCAGTCCGCCGCCCGGATGACGTCGAGGTTGTGCTCGATCACCACCACCGTGTTCCCGAGGGCCACCAGCCGCAGGAGCACCTCCAGGAGCCGCTCCACGTCCTGGAAATGGAGGCCGGTCGTGGGCTCGTCCATGAGGTAGAGCACGTCGCGCGGGGGCTTCGAGGCGAGGTGGCCGGCGATCTTGAGCCGCTGGGCCTCCCCGCCCGAGAGGGTGTTCACCGGCTGGCCGATGCGCAGGTAGCCCAGCCCCACGTCCCGGAGCACCAGGAGCCTTGAGACGATGGAGAGAACGTCGTCGAAGAAGAGAGAGGCCTCCTCCACCGTCAGGTTGAGCACCTCGTGGATGTTGAGCCCCTTGTAGCGGACCTCCAGCGCCTGGGGCTTGAAGCGCTTGCCCTCGCAGTCGGCGCAGCGGATGTAGAGATCGGCCATGAAGTGCATCTCGACCTTCTGGAATCCGCTCCCGGCGCAGGACTCGCACCGCCCGCCCGCCGCGTTGAAGGAGAAGTGCCCCGCCCCGTAGCCCAGGCCCCGCGCCGCGGCCGTCTCGGCGAAGAGGCGGCGGACGGAGTCGTAGCCCTTGAGGTAGGTGATGGGGTTGCTGCGCGGGCTCTTCCCGATGGGGCTCTGGTCCAGGAGCACCGCCGCGCTGATCTGCTCGAAGCCGTGGATCTCGCGGAAGCGGCCGATGGGGTCCTTGGCGTCGTGCAGGATGCGGGCGAGCGCCGGGAAGAGCGTGTCGTGGACGAGGGTGCTCTTCCCCGAGCCCGAGACGCCCGTGACGGCGACGAGCTTGCCGAGCGGCACGCGCAGGTCGACGTCCTTCAGGTTGTTCTCGCTCGCCCCGAGGAGGGTGAGCTCCCGGCCGTTCGCGCCCGCCCGCTCCCTCGGCCGCCGGGGGATCACCCGGCGGG
The DNA here is from genome assembly GCA_016192135.1 of Candidatus Tectomicrobia bacterium. NCBI lineage: Bacteria > Pseudomonadati > Candidatus Tectimicrobiota > Candidatus Tectimicrobiota bacterium. Next base: position 11,782 of record JACPUR010000023.1, read on the forward strand.
CGCCGGTGAGGTACTTGGCGGTCGCCGAGGCGGGGCAGGAGGCCAGTTCCGCGCGCGGCCCGGCGAAGACGATCTCCCCCCCGCGCTCCCCGGCCCCCGGCCCCAGGTCCACGATGTGGTCGGCCTGCTCGATCACGTCGCGGTCGTGCTCGACGACGAGCAGGGTGTTCCCCCGCTCCACCAGCCCCTTGAGAATGTGGATGAGGCGCGCGTTGTCCCGGGGATGGAGGCCGATGGTGGGCTCGTCCAGGATGTAGAGCGTTCCGGTCAGGTGGGCTCCGAGCTGGTTCGCCAGGTTGATCCGCTGGTGCTCCCCCCCGCTCAGGGTGCGGGTCTCCCGGTCGAGGGTGAGGTAGTCGAGCCCCACCTCGTGGAGGAACTCCAGCCGGTCGCGGATCTGCTTGAGGATGTCCCTCGCGCGGCCGTCCTGCTCCGGGGTGAGGGGCGGCGCCTGGAAGTAGGCCCGCAGCCTCTCCACCGGCATGGCGCACAGCCCGGCGATGGTTTCCCCGCCCAGCTTCACCCACGTGGCCTCCGGACGGAGCCGGGCGCCCCCGCACACGGCGCACTGCTGGAGCGTCTGGTAGCGGCGGATGAACACCCGCACCCAGACCTTGTACTTCTTCCGCTTCAGGCGCTCGAAGAAGGGGAACACCCCCAGCAGCGCCTCCGTGCCCTCCAGCACCATGGCCTTCTGCTTCTTGGGGAGGTCTTGCCAGGGGCGGTGGATGTCGAGCCCCTCCCGCTCCGCCGCTTCCTGGAGCTGCTTGCCGAAGTGGCGCCGGTAGCGGGGGCGCGTCCAGGGCTCCACCGCCCCCTGGGCGAGGGTCAGCTTGGGGTTCGGGATGATGAGCGACTCGTCGAGGTTGAGCGTGTTCCCGAAACCCCCGCACTCGGGGCAGGCGCCCTGGGGGTTGTTGAAGCTGAAGGTGAGGGGGGTGGGAGGCTCGAAGCTCCGGCCGCAGCACTCAAGGCGCTGGCTGAAGCGGAGCAGGGGGCCGTCTACCACCTGCACCTCGGCCACGCCCTCCCCCTCGCGGAAGGCGGTTTCGAGAGACTCGCCCAGCCGGGCCCGGTTCTCCTCCGAGAACACGAGCCGGTCGGCCACCACCTGGACGCCGCGCACGAGGGCGCCGGCGGGGGCGGACTTGGGGGGCCGGCCGCGCCCCCGCCTGGGGATGGCGGCGGGCGCCTCCCCGCCCCCCAGGAGACGGGCCGCCAGGGCCGGGAGGGGCGGCGCGATGTCGAGCACCTCCCCCCTCGCCATGAGGCGGATGAAGCCCTGGGCCTGGAGGGCGCCCAGGCGGGGCTCCAGCTCGTCCCTGGGGACGGGGGCCAGGGGAAACAGGACGAAGCCCCGCGCCCCCCCGAATCCCTCCAGGAGAAGGCTCACCGTGCTGTCCACGGTGGCGGGCCGCACCGGCTTGCCGCACTCAGGGCAATGGATCTGCCCCGCCTTGGCGAAGAGGAGCCTGAGGTAGTCGTAGATTTCGGACGCCGTGCCCACCGTCGAGCGCGAGTGCTTGACGGGGTTGTACTGCTCGATGGCGATGGCCGGGCTGATGCCGTCGATGAAGTCCACGTCCGGCTTGTCCACCCGCTCGAGGAACTGGCGCGCGTAGGTGGAGAGGCTCTCCACGTAGCGCCGGTGCCCCTCGGCGTAGATGGTGTCGAAGGCCAGGGAGGATTTGCCCGAGCCGCTCGGGCCGGTCACCACGATGAATCGCTCGCGGGGGAGGCGCAAGGAGATGTTCTTGAGGTTGTGCTCCCGCGCGCCCTCGATGACGATCTCGTCCATTCCGGAAAACCCGCCTCCATCCGTTAGGCGGTCGCCGCGCAAAAAAGACGGCAACACAGCAGTATGATATTCGGGCTGCGGAGTGTCAACGAAGGAGCGTCTTGCTATACTCGAAGGGCCCTGATTCTGAAGGAGATGCCCGATGCGGCGATGGCTGGCGTGGACGGCCGCGGTCCTGCTGGGGGGGTGCGCGGCGCCCTCGACGGAGGTGCTGACCGCGACCCAGCCCCAGGGCGGGCCGGCCATGGTCTTCCAGAAGCCCATCGAGATCGTCTTCCCGGCGGCCGTCCGGGTGGTCAACCTCGGAGGCGAGAAGATCAGCGAGGCCAGCCAGGAGAGGGGACGCATCGTCCTCGCCGGCATCCGGCCCATCGGAGCCATCTTCTTCCAGCGCCTGCCGAACGGGCGCACCCGCGTGGAGCTCTCCCCGGGCCTGGCCCCCGGGTTCCTCGGTGGCCTCTTCACCGGACCCGACGGCTTCTTCACATCGCTGCGGGAGCAGATCGTGGTCTACGAGAAGAAGGACGCCGCCGAGCGGGAGCGGCGGCGCGAGTCCGAGGCGCAGGACAATTCCCCGCCGCCGCTCGAACCCGCCGGAACCCGCGGCGGATACTGAATCACTACAGCCCCCGGATGCGCCCGCCGTCCACGACGACGGTGGTGCCGGAGATATAGCTCCCCTCGGGCGACGCCAGGAAGGCTACCACCCGGCCGAACTCCTCGGGCTCCCCCAGGCGCTTGAGCGGGATGCCCGCCGCCGTCTGCTGGAGGAGCGACTCAACCGTCACGCCCTCCCGCTTCGCCCGGGCCGTCCGCGTCTCCATGACCCGGTCGGTGCGGATGGTTCCGGGCGCCACGACGTTCACCAGGATGTTCTCCGGGGCGAGCTCCCTGGAGAGGGACTTCGACAGGCCAGCGACCGCCGGCCGGAGCACGTTGGACAGCACCATGTCGTCGAGGGGCTCGCGGACCGAGCTCGACCCGAGGAACACGATGCGCCCCCCGCCGCGCCCCTTCATGAAGGGGAGGGCCTCCCGCACCAGGCGGACCGCGCTCATCAGGGTGAGGTCGACGGCGTGCCGCCAATCCTCGTCCGAGAAAAGAGCGAAGCCGCCCCCAGGCGGGCCTCCGGCGTTGCACACCAGCACGTCGATCCCGCCGAAGCGCCGCCCCGCTCCCTGCACGAACCTCTGAACGCCCTCGGCCCCCGCCATGTCGGCCGCGCAGGACCACGCCTCGACCCCGGCCTCCTCGGAAATGGCGCGGGCCGCCTCGGCCGCCTCCTCCTCGCGCCGGCCGCAGATGGCCACGCGGGCGCCCCGCAGGGCGATGGCGCGCGCCGAGGCGCGGCCCAGCCCGCGGCTCGCCGCGGCGACAACGGCCACCTTCCCCTCCATGTCCCTCGGCGGCATTCCCGCCCCTCTATTCCGAGGAGGTTTCGGCGAAGTGGCGCATCACGTCCGTCTCGGTGATGAGCCCCACCAGCTCGCCGTCCTTGTCCACGACGGGCAGGCACCCGATCTTGTCTTCGAGCATCCGCTTGGCCGCGTGGACCACGGACTCGTTCGGGTCGGCGCACCGCACGTTCTTGGTCATCACCTTCGCCACGTCCACCGCCTGGAGGAACTCCTGGGCCTCGCGGCGGGAGTAGTCGCCGAGGGAGGAGAGCCTCGCGCGCAGCAAATCCCGCTGGCTGACGACGCCGACGACGCGGCCCCCCTTCGTGATCGGGATGTGCCGGATGTTCCCGTTCGTCATGATCTCGTCCACCAGGTCCAGCGTCTCGTCCAGGCTGATGGTGACGACGTTGGTGGTCATGATATCGCGCACTCGGGTCATGAATGGCCCCTCTTGGCGGCGCTACCGGCTCTCCCGCCGCGGGATCAAGACGAGAAAGGCGGGCACCGGCCTGCCGGGAACCCCACCCGTGAAACCGCCGGCCTGGACCAGGAGCTGCGAGCTCGATCCGCCGTCCAGGTTCATGGCCTCGGCCACCCCGAGCCCCCCCTGGGCCTCCGGCCGCGCCAGGAACGACTGAAGCTCGCACCAGGAGAGGCCCCGCCCCTCCGTCTCGCTCGCCAGGAGGAGCAGGCGGCCGTCCGGCTCGAAGGCCAGCACCGTCCGCCGCGCCGTCCGCCAGTACTCCCGGTAGCGCTCGATGCCCGGGACGGGGCGCCCCTCCCGCACGAGATAGGGGCCGGCCTGGAACGCCTCCCGCATCCCCTCGGGCTCGAAGGCCTCCCGAGAGGCGATGCCCAGCGCTCCGCCCTCCCGGACGAAGAAGATGGCCCCCAGGTGGAGCGCCTCCCCCCTCCCCCGGAAGAGGATGCGCCGGTTGTACACCTTCCCACCGGAGAGGAAGAAGCCCAGCGGGCGGCCATTCTCGTCGAAATAGCCGGCGTTCACCACGACCGCCGCCCCCGTGAGCCTCGCCACCTCCGCGGCGCTCTCCCCGGCCGGGCCCGCCTTGGGATTCCACCTAAGCTCGGCGCGGAACCGCCCGGGCTCCACCCGCACCGCCGAGAGCCGGGCGATGGAGTCGTCCTCGAAGCGCATCGCGATGCCCCGCGCCTCCAGGCCGGGACGCAGGACGCGCCACCCGCCCTCCCCGGACAGGCGGCCCGTGAAGAGGCAGTCGTCCTCGAAGGCGGCGAAGCCAGGAGTCGCCGCCGCCAGGAGAAGCGGCAGCGCGATCGCCCAGCGTTTCATGGCGCCCCCACCGGACCTCCGGCGCTAGAAACCGGCGGCGCAGCCGTCCCGCCGGTGATCGGACCCCGCCATGTAGACGCCGCCCGGCAGGCGCACGATGCCCTGCCCCCCGCCGAAGCCCTCGTAGCCGCCGGCCCGCTCCACCTCGTGGCCGCGGCGGCGCAGCTCGTCCAGGACGGCGTCCGGCACGCCGCCCTCGACGGCCACCTTCCGCCCGCCCAGCACGCGGAAGCGGGGCGCGTCGAGGGCCTCCTGGATGTCCATCCCGAAGTCCAGCATGTTCGAGAGCACCTGGACGTGGCCCTGCGGCTGCATGTCCCCGCCCATGACCCCGTAGCTCATCCAGGGCTCCCCGCCGCGCATGACGAAGCCGGGGATGATGGTGTGGAAGGGCCGCTTGCCTGGCGCGATGCAGTTGGGGTGCCCTTCCTCCAGGACGAAGCCCCAGCCCCGGTCCTGAAGCACGATGCCCGTCTCCCCTCCCGTGATGCCCGAGCCGAAGTGGGCGAACAGGCTGTTGATGAACGAGCACATGTTGCCCTCGGCGTCGGCCGTGGTGAGGTAGATGGTGTCGCTCCAGCCGTGGGGCGCGCCGGGCGCGGGGTCGCCCGCCCGGCCGGGGTCGATGAGCTTGCGCCGTTCCCTGGCGTAGCCCTTGGACAGGAGGCCCTGGACGGGCACCTCGGCCATCTCCGGGTCGGCGATGTAGCGGCTCCGGTCGGCGAAGGCCAGCTTCATCGCCTCGATCATCAGGTGGAGGTGATCCGCCGAGCCGTAGCTGAACTCGCCGACGGGATCGCCCTGGATCATGTTCAGGCACAGCAGCGCCGCCAGGCCCTGGCCGTTCGGCGGGATCTCGCAGAGCTCGTGGCCGCGGTAGCTCGTGCGGATGGGCTCGACCCAGGCGCAGCGCGTGGCGGCGAAGTCATCGAGCTCGAAGAGGCCTCCCAACTCCTTCGTGTAGCGGACGATCTCCTTCGCGATGGGGCCCTCGTAGAAGACCTCGCGGCCCCCGTCCCCGATCGCCCGCAGGGAGGCCGCGAGCTTGGGGTTGCGGAAGACCTCCCCCGCCCGGGGGGCCCGCCCCGCCGGGAGGTAGAGCTTGGCGGAGTGCGCGCACTTCGCGAGCTTGGCCTCCTGGTTCCGCCAGGCGTTCGCGATGATGGGCGAGAGGGGGTAGCCCTTCTCCGCGTAGTGGATGGCCGGGGCGAGGAGCCGCCTGAGAGGCATCTTGCCGCTTCCGCAGCGCTCGAGCGCCGCGCACCAGCCGTCCACGGCGCCCGGGACGGTGGCCGAGAAGACCCCGACGTCGGGCATCCTCTGGAACCCCGCCTCGCGGTAGCGGGCCAGGGTGGCCGCCCTGGGCGCCCGGCCGCTGCCGTTCAGGCCGAAGAGCTTCCGGTCCCTGGCGCTCCAGTAAAGCATGAACATGTCGCCGCCGGCGCCGGTGGACTGCGGCTCCACCACGTTCAGGGCGGCGGCCGTGGCGATGGCGGCGTCCACCGCGTTCCCGCCGTCCCGGAGGACCTGGAGCCCCGCCCCCGCCGCGAGCGGCTGGCTGGTGGCCACCACCCCGCCCTGCGCGAAGACCGGCGAGCGGCCCACCCGAAGCGAAGCGACCGCGGTGCGTTCCCGCATCCTTTCCTCCTTTGGGCCGCCCAGTGGCGGGGATGCCCCCCGTCCGGGCTTCAATCCTCGATAGGAACCGGCTCCGCCGCCCCCGCCAGGAACACCGACCGGCGGGCCCGCCCGCCCGGCGGGTCCGCCACGGCGCCCGGCCCCACGATGCACGCGTCCAGCCGCGCGCCCGGGGCCACCCGGGCCCCGGGGAACAGCACCGATCCCGACGCGCGCGCTTCCGCTTGCAGGGTAGCATCCCTCATCAGGACCGAGAAAGGCCCGGCGGCCGACCCTCTCTCCAGCCGCGCCCCCGCAGAGATCAGCGCGGGAGGCTCGACCCGCCCCCCGTCCCATCCGCCGCCCGGCCCCGCCGCCAGCACGTGGTCCTCCTCCGGCCACGGGAACTCGGGCACGAAGCGGCCCGAGAGGAGGTCCCCCTGCGCCTCCAGGTAGCGCGCGGGCGTCCCCAAGTCGGCCCAGTAGGCCGAGGAGAGGACAGCCCCGAGCGGGGCGCCCGATTCGAGGAGGGGAGGATAGATTTCTTCGGAGATCCCGCAGGGGCGCCCCGCGGGGATATGGTCCAGGAGGGCCGGGGAGAGGACGCTCAGGCCGGTGAACATCCCCTCCGTGACCCGGCCGTCCGGGGCGCCGGGGGCCTCGGCCCGCAGGAAGCGGCGGAGGCGGCCGGCCCCATCCGCCGCGAGCAGCCCGTAGCGGGCGGCGTCGGGGGAGGGCCGGAGGATGAGGGTGGCGAGGAAGCCGCCCCGCTCATGCCGGGCCAGGGCCTCTTCGAGATCGGCCCCGCATGGGGCGTCGGCGTTCAGGACGAAGAAGGGGGCTCCCGTCTCCCACAGGAAGCCCTCCGCGTTCTTGAGGCCCCCCGCCGTCCCCAGGATCTCGGGCTCGAAAAAATAGCGCGCCTCGAGGCCCAGGGGGCGCTCCCCCACCGCGGCCCGGATGGCCTCGGCCCCGTGGTGGAGGTTGATCCCCACCTCGCGGACCCCCGCCCGCTTGAGCTTGTGCAGCGCGAACCGGATGAGGGGGGTCCCCCCCAGCGGCCAGAGGGGCTTGGGGACGAGCTTCCCCAGGGGGCCCAGCCGGACGCCTCGCCCCGCCGCCAGGATGAACCCGCGCACTCCGCCCCGCCCGGCCATCTCCGCTCGCTTTTTATCGAAGGAAGCCCGCACGGGCGCAATGATGTCCCCCAGCCACCGACCATTCCGCGGCGGCGCACCCAGGAGGAACTACAGAAAAAAGCCGGTCTAGTCCTTGTCGGACCCGTTCTTGCGGCGCCGCAGGAAGTCCTCGATCTCGTCGGCGATTTCGTCGGCGACCTGCTCCCCCGGGGGGAGCTCCTCGGCCGCCTCGCCGGATGAATGCTCCTCCTCCTCTTCCGGCTCGTCCTCGGCTTCGGACCCTTCCATCTGGGAGACGTAGCGGGCGAGCTTGGGATCCTCGCGGATGGCCTCTTCCACCTGCCGGTCGAAGTTCGCCGCCGAGCGCTCCAGGTCGCCAAGGTCCAGGGGGATGCGGCACACCGCCCGCAGCCGGTCGAGCAGGGCGAAGGAGGCCTTCGGGTTGGGCAGAGCGGCGATGTAGTGCGGCACGCTGGCCCACAGGCTGACGGAGGCGAGCCTCTCCTCCTGCATGAGGCTGTGGAGGACCCCCACGATGCCGGTGGGGCCTTCGTAGCGGGAGAGCTCCATGCCCAGGTTGCGGACGAGGGAGGGGTCGGTGGCCAGGCAGGTGACGGGGACGGGCTCGGTGTGGGACTCCCCGGCCAGGAAGGCCCCCATGGTCACGACGAGCCGGACGCCGCACCGGTTCACGATGTCGAGGACGCTCCGACTGAAGCGCCTCCACTGCAGGTGCGGCTCGACCCCCACCCCCACCACGAAATCCCGCGGGAGGTGGCCCGCCCGGCAGACGAAAAAATCATTCGCGGGCCAGGAGATCTGCCGCTCCCCCTTCTCGTCGAGGCGCACGGTGGGCCGCTGGTCGGAGAACTGGAAGAAGTCGTCGGGCGGGATGGCGGCGAAACGCTCTCCGCCCAGGCGGTCCACCAGGTACCGGGCCGCGAGGGTGGCGGATTCGGCTGCGTCGTTCCACCCGGCGAAGGTCATGATCATGATGGGGTCGCGAAGCACGGAAGGATGCCGCAGGTAGACTGCGTCCATGGCCTCTCCTGTCAGAGGAGGCGGGAATCTCCTCGCCGGGATCATACCGCCTCACCGCGTCCGGCCTCAAGGTATTCTTTCCGGGAAAAAAGAACCGACAAAAATCCCCGCCCGGGCCGGTTTCCCCGGGCGGGGATTTCCACGGGGGCGGCGCCCCATGCCTTTGTCTGCCTACTTGCCCGCCTCCCGCACCGGCCGGCCCGGGGCCTGGGCCGCGCGGTCAGGCTCGAGGTACATACGCGTGCCGCCCACGATGAGGCCCTCGCCCTTGAAGGATTCGACCGAGGGGACGACGCTGATGCCCTTCTGGCTCCCGCCAACGAGCGCCGAGGAGCCATACCCCTGGCCGAACACGCCGGCGCCAAGCGTGGTCCCGTAGTAGTTCCCCTGGAGGGGGAACGCCTCGAGGGCGGCGCCGGTGCGGACGCCGAAGACGCCGAAGTACAGGGTCCTCTCTTCCCGCTGCCCCACGTCCACCCCCAAGAAGCCGATCTCGCCGCCGTACTTCTGCGGCTGGCCCTCGTTGGGCTGATAGGTGCAGTCCACCGAGACGGAGGATTGCAGGAAGTGCTTGGTTTGCGTTCCGGGTTTCGTCTTGCACGTCAGCTTGCCCAGGTTCACCCCTGTCTTGTTCTCTTCCTTGGGGGGTTCCGCGCCCGAGGCCGGGCCGGTTCCGGCCGCGGCCAGCAAGAAACTCATCGCGCACGCAAACATCAGGTTCCGGGCGTTCATCAAATTCCCCTATCGGCGGCGGGATCCCCGGTGCTTCCATCCGGGATGCGGCCCCGCCCGGCGGGCGCAGGATGCCGGCGCCGGCCGGGAAAATTCCCCCTCATCGTCCATCGTCGCTCATGGGTTTATGCCGGCGGCACCCGACTTGGCACGCTGGGCGTCAAACGGCAGGCGAAAGAAGAGGGCTGACCGCCTCTCGCCCGTATTTCCCTATTTTTAAAATAGGCCCCGGCCGGGACGAGGTTCAATCGAAGAAAACACTGAGAAATGAAGGGAGGACGAAACGCGCTCCCCGCCCGGAAAAATCCGGACGGGGAGAGGGTTTCGCCGGCGAAAAGGCGGGGGAGAGGGCCTACTTCTTCAGGGGCTGGAGGTTCATCCGGGTGGCGCCCGCGCTGATGCCCGCGCCCTTGAAGGTATCCGCCGAGGGGACGAGGTTGAAGCTCTTCCTCAGCCCTCCGACGAGGGCGGTGGAGCCCACGCCCTTCCCGCCCATGCCTGCGGCCACGGACGTGCCCAGGTAGTCTCCCTGGAGGGAATGGGCCCCCATCTTGATGTCGCGGGTGACGCCGAGGACGGTGAAGTTCAGGGTCTGCTCGTCCTTCCGGCTCAGGTCCACGCCGAGGAAGCCGAGCTCGCCCTTGTACATCTCCTCGCCCCCGGTGGTCTTGAAGGCGCACTCGACCGCCACGGAGGACACGAGGAAGAGCTGCACACTCGTGCCCGGCTTGGTCTTGCACGTGAGGCTGCCGACGTTCACCCCTCCCTGCTCGGCCGCGCCGGCGGGGGCGGCTCCGATGAGGAAGGAAACCAAGAGAACGGACATCACCCTGCAGGCGGCTTTCATCTCATTTCTCCTTTTGGCTCCCAGGTTCGAAGGCCGTGAAGGCCTCCGTGAATCGCCTCCTAGCGCCGCTCCTCCAGCGCATCATATACGGCTCCCAAGCCCGCCGCCTCCAGCTCGAAGGCGCGGTCCCCCAGGATGCGCGGGTAACCCTGCCCCGCCCGGTGGATATACTTCGCATCCTGCTGGACCTCCTGCCGGCTCTTCCCCATCCCCTTCAGGAGCCGGACCTGGGCCACGACCGCCTCCATCTTCTCGCGCTGCCGGGCGATCTCCTCCTTCCGGCAGGGGTCGCCGTGACCGGGGATATACCAGTCCACATCCAGCGATTCGAGATAGTCGAGCGAGTCGAACCACGCCCATACCGAAGCGGAATGGAAGAAGGGATGGCCGCCGGGGGTGATGTTATCGCCGGTGAAGGCCACCCGGGTCCCGGCGGCGTGGACGGCGGTCTGCCCGCGCGTGTGCCCCGGGGAGTGGCGGAGGCGGAAGGTTTCCCCCCCGAGGCGGAGGGTGAAGCCGCCGTCGTACACGATCTCGGGGGTCCGCAGTCGGTAGCCCTCCAGGAGGCCGCCCGCGGTGGGGTCATACTTCCGCATCCGCTCCACGGCCACCTCGCTCGAGGGGACGGACTTGAAGAAATCCGCATCGGTCAGCCGGCTGGCCACGACGGTTCCGGGCATGAAGCCGTTGACGGCGATGTGGTCCTGGTGGTGCTCGGTGTGAATGATGTAGCGGATGGGCCCCTTGGACTCCAGGAAGGCCCGCCACTCGGCCGCCTCCGTGGGCTTCATGGGGCCGTCCACCGCCACCACGCCCTCCCGTGTCACCACGCACCCGAAGGTCGGGTAGGTGTTTGCGTAGAACACGCCCGGGGCCAGCTGATTTATGTTCATGCGCGCGCCTCCAGCCAGGGCTCCGCCGTCAAGGGAACGATAAGTTGCTCCTGCCGCCGCCCCCGCCGGGGGTTCGCCCGGCCCGGAACGGGCAGGGCGCCCGCCGCCCCGGCCGCCTGGGTCCGCGCCCACTCGTCCTCGAGGTCCCGCGTGTGGCCGCGGAAGTGGGGCATCATGAAAAAGGAGAATCTCAAGGGCGGCGCTCTCCCCCCCCGGGACGCGTGGACAGCCCGAAGCTTCCGCTGAAGAGGCCCCAGCCTAGCAAGTTCGGAGGCCGCGGGGAAACATCTCCGGCGGCCGGTAGCGGTCCAGTTTGCGCAGAGGCGCATATGATTTCGAGGTGGTCCTTTGCTTCGCGCCTCCGCCGCCGGCGCTCTTCCCTCACCCCAGCCCTCTCCCAGAGGGAGAGTGCCAATTCATCCAGGGCAACGGCGTTCAGAGAATAGCCAAACCGACCACTCATCTCCGGCGGCCGCTTGCCCCGCCGCCCCGGTTCGTCCATTATCCTGCGCCTCGCGCCCCCGGCCCGCCGACGGCCGGGGGGTTGGACGCCGCCTCGGCCCAGGACCCCCATGACAAAGAGCCAGCGCCAGGACCTCCGGAACTTCGCCATCATCGCCCACGTGGACCACGGCAAGACCACCCTCGTGGACGCCATGCTCTGGCAGAGCGGGATCTTCCGCCAGGGGCAGGAGGTGGCCGAGCGGGTGCTCGACTCCATGGACCTGGAGCGCGAGAAGGGCATCACCATCATGGCCAAGAACTGCGCCGTCACCTGGGGCGGGGTGCGGCTCAACATCGTGGACACCCCGGGGCACGCCGACTTCGGGGGCGAGGTCGAGCGCGTCCTCTCGATGGTGGACGGCGTCATGCTCCTCGTGGACGCCTCCGAGGGCCCCCTGCCCCAGACCCGCTTCGTGGTGAGCAAGGCCCTGGCGCGCGCGCTGCCCTTCGTGGTGGTCATCAACAAGGTTGACCGCTCGGACGCCCGGCCGGCCGAGGTGCTGGACGAGGTCTACGACCTCTTCATCGACCTGGACGCCGCCGAGTCCCAGCTCGATTTCCCGGTCCTCTACGCCGTGGCCCGCGAGGGCCGGGCGGGGACGGCGCCGGACCGGCTCGCCGGGGACCTCGAGCCCCTCTTCCGCACCCTCATCGCCTCCATCCCCGCGCCCAGCTTCGAAGATGGAGCCCCCCTCCAGATGCTCGTCTCGCGCCTGGAGTACGACAACTACGTGGGCCGCCTCGCCATCGGCCGGGTGTGGAACGGCGCCATCCGGGCCAAGGGGGCCGCGGTGGTCCTCGGGCGGGACGGCAAGAACCAGCGGGGCGAGATCAGCCATCTCTTCGGCTTCGAGGGCCTCCAGCGCGCGCCCATCGCCGAGGCGCGCGCGGGGGACATCGTCGCCGTGGCGGGCTTCGAGGAGCTGAACATCGGGGACACCATCGGGGATCCCGAGAACCCCCGGGCGCTCCCCGTCATCGCGATCGACGAGCCCACCATCGCCATGACCTTCCGCATCAACGACTCGCCCCTGTCCGGCCGGAGCGGCAAGTTCCTCACCTCGCGTCAGGTGCGCGACCGCCTCTTCCGGGAGGCGCGCAACAACATGGCCATCCGGGTGGAGGAGACCGGCTCCCCGGACGCCTTCCGCGTCTCGGGCCGGGGCTCGCTCCAGCTCGCCGTGCTCATCGAGCAGCTCCGCCGCGAGGGATACGAGATGACGGTGGGCCGGCCCGAGGTCATCATCCGCAAGGACGGCGGCAAGGTGCTGGAGCCCTTCGAGGACGTGGTGATCGACGTCCCCGAGGACTACATCGGCGTCGTCACCCAGAAGATGGGCATCCGAAAGGGCCGCATGACCAAGATGGTGAACCACGGCAAGGGCCGGGCGCGGCTCGAGTTCCGCATCCCCAGCCGGGGACTCATCGGCTACCGCAGCGAGTTCCTCACCGACACCCGGGGGACGGGCATCCTCACCCACCTCTTCGCCGGGTGGGACGCCTGGGCGGGCGACCTGCCGGGCCGGATCACCGGCGCCCTCGTCGCCGACCGCGGGGGGAAGAGCACCCCCTATGCCATAGAGAACATCCAGGAGCGCGGCACCCTCTTCATCGGCCCCACGGAAGAGGTCTACGAGGGCATGATCGTCGGCGAGAACAGCCGCGAGAAGGACATGCACGTCAACATCACCAAGGAGAAGAAGCTCACCAACATGAGGGCCTCCGGGTCGGACATGACGGCCCAGCTCGTCCCCCCCAAGCGCTACAGTCTGGAGCAGGCCCTGGAGTTCCTCCGCGAGGGAGAGGCCCTCGAGGTGACCCCCGCCGCCTTCCGCTTCCGCAAGGCCCAGATCAAGGGCGGGAGGTAGGGAGCCCCGTGCGCCCGCCGATCCTCCGGCCCGCCCTCTTCCTCTTCCTCTTCCTGGCGACCTGTCCCGCCGATGCGGGCTTCAAGGAGGGCGTCACCGCCTTCCGGCTGGGGGACTACGCCGCCGCCCTGCGGGAGTTCCGGCCGCTCGCCGAGAAGGGAGTGGCGGAGGCGCAGTTCAACCTGGGCGTCATGTACCGGCAGGGGCTCGGGGTGAAGGAGGACCCAGCCGAGGCGCTCAGGTGGTACCGCAAGGCGGCCGAGCGGGGCCACGCCAAGGCCCAGCTCAACCTGGGGACGCTCTACGCGAGGGGGCTCGGGGCGAAGGAGGACCCGGCCGAGGCCTTCAAGTGGCACCGCCGGGCCGCCGAGCAAGGGCTCGCCCCCGCCCAGCGCCTCGTGGGGGAGGCCTACGCCGCCGGGAAGGGCGCGCCGCGCGACCTGATCCTCGCCCACGCCTGGCTCAGCCTGGCCCAAAAGAAGGGGGAGCCCGGCGTCTCGGAGCTTCTGCGCGAGGTGGCCGCCCGCCTCAGCCCCAGCGAGCTCTGGGAGGCCCAGCGCCTGGCCGAGAGCTGGGAGCCCAAAAGGCCGGACGCCATCCCCGCACGGCCCTGACGCCGCCCCTCACTTGTCCAGGATGGCGTTCCACTTGTCGAGGTTGGCCTTCTGTGCCTGGAAGAGAGGCCCGGTGTCCCCCTCGATGGCGACCTTATCGAGCTTGTCTCCCGCCTTGATCGAATCCACCACCTCCTGGCCCGCGGTCACCTGGCCGAAGACGGTGTGCTTGCCGTTCAGCCAGGGGGTGGCCACGTGGGTGATGAAGAACTGGGAGCCGTTGGTGCCGGGGCCCGCGTTCGCCATGGAGAGCACGCCCGGGGCGTCGTGGGCGAGATCGCCGCGGAACTCATCCTCGAAGGTATAGCCGGGGCCGCCCCGGCCGTTCCCCTGCGGGCAGCCGCCCTGGATCATGAAGTCCGGGATGACCCGGTGGAAGGAGAGGCCGTCGTAGTAGCCCCGCTTGGCGAGGTTCGCGAAGTTGGCGACGGTCGCCGGGGTCTGCTTCTCGTGCAGCGAGATGCGGATCTCGCCGCGGCTGGTGGTGAGGACCGCCATGAGGGACATTGAAAATCTCCTGTCGGATGGGCCGAATCAAGAAAATCGAATCCACTCTACTCCGGAAACGCGCCGCTCTCACCCCCTCCCCTCCAGCCCGAAGGCTTGGGCCAGCAGTTCGTAGGACCTCACCCGCGCCTCGAAGCTGTGGCAGACGGTGACGACGACGAGCTCCTCCACCCCGTAGGCCCCGGCGAGCTGGAGCATCCCGGCCTTGCACTGGTCCGGGTCGCCCACGGTGGTGCGGCCCCAGACGTCCTCGGCGAAGGCGCGCTCGGCCCCGCTCCACGGGTAGGCCTTGGCCTCCTCGGGGGGCGGGACACCCTTCCGCTCCCCCCGGCGGTTGCGGAGCATCCAGAGGGGGCGGCTCGAGGCGTGGTGGATGGCCTCCTCCTCCGTCTCGGCGCACATGACGAAGACGCCGATGCTGCCCAGGGGCCCGGCGAGCTGCTTCGAGGGGCGGAAGTTCGCGCGGTACATCGCCATCACCTGGGGCCCGCCGTACTGGTTGATGAAGTGGGCGAAGGAGAAGGGCCGGCCGAAGTGGGCGGCCATCATGGCGCTCTCGTCGCTCGAGCCGAGCATCCACAGTTCGGGGACGGTGGGGCCGTCGGGCATGGCGCGCAGGCGGGCGAAGGGATGCTCCGGCGGGAGGCTGTCGGTGAGGTAGCCCATGAGGTCGGCCACCTTGCGCGGGTAGTCCTCGTAGCCGAAGCCGCTCTGGCCGGGGGCGAGGGCCGCCGCCGTGAGGCGGTCGCTGCCCGGGGCGCGGCCGATGCCGAGGTCGATCCGCCCCGGGTAGAGGGCCTCGAGCAGCCGGAAGTTCTCCGCCACCTTGTAGGCGCTGTAGTGGCTGAGCATGACGCCTCCCGAGCCCACCCGCAGGGAGCGGGTGCGGGCGGCGATCTGGCCGACGAGGATCTCGGGCGAGGTCCCGGCGAGGCCGCCGCTGTTGTGGTGCTCGGCCACCCAGTAGCGGCGGTAGCCCAGCCGCTCCGCCGCCTGGGCGAGGAGCAGGGTTTCCTGCAGGGCCTGGGCGGCCGTGCCCCCGCTCCGGATGGGGGACTGGTCCAACACGCTGAGACGGATCATTCGGACGACCCTGGATTGAGGAGCCGGCCGGAAGGCGCTTCCGCCGGGACCGGGGGATTTTGCGGCCCGGCACCCGATCCCGCAACCCCGCGGGCCCCGCCGCTCGGGCGGAGGGTCCTGAAAATCCCGCCCTTTTCGGCCCGATGGGCGTTGCGCCCCCCCCGGCGGCGGGGGTACATATAAAGCTGTGAGTTCGTGAACAGCCCCTCCTGAAGTTTCCGTCAACCCGCGCTCCGCTCTCAAAAGAAAGGGCTCGAATCCATGCGCATCCCCGACGAGGAGATGGCGCGGCTCTGCCGCTCGGCCCTGGGGGATTCTCTTTCCCCCGAGACCCGCGTCTCAATCGCCGCCGTGCTGGAGGGCATCGCCGAGATCCACGGGCGCCTGGTGTCCCGGCTCTCTCCCGAGGCCGAGCCCCAGGGCCACGCCGCGCTGCTTGGGAGGGCCCGCCGTGACGGCTGACCCCACCCATCTCCCGGCGGCGGAGATCGCCCGCCGGGTCCGGAAAGGGGAGCTCTCCGCCGCCTCGGCCGCCGAGGCGTTCCTCGCCCGGGCCGGGTGCCTCGGCCCCAAGCTCAACACCTGGATACGGCTCGACCCCGAGGGCGCCCGCCGCGCCGCCCGGGCCGTGGACGAGGCCGTGGCCGCGAAAAAGGACCCAGGGCCGCTCGCCGGGGTCCCCGTCGGGATCAAGGACCTCGTGGACATGGCCGGCCTGCCCACCACCGCCGGGAGCCGGATCGATCGGGACCGCATCGCGAAAGAGGACGCCACGCTCGTGCGCCGGCTGCGCGGAGCGGGGGCCGTCATCCTGGGCAAGCTCAACCTCCACGAGTACGCTTACGGCCCCACCGGCCACAATATCCACTACGGGGACATGAAGAATCCCTGGGACCCCTCCCGCGTCACGGGCGGCTCGAGCGGGGGCTCGGGCAACGCCGTCGCCACCGGCCAGGCGGCCTTCGCCATCGGCTCGGACACGGGGGGCTCCATCCGCATCCCCGCCTCGCTGTGCGGGGTGGTGGGCCACAAGCCCACCTTCGGGCTCGTGAGCAAGGCGGGCTGCGTGCCCCTCTCCTGGTCGCTCGACACCGTGGGGCCCCTCGCCCGCACGGCGGAGGACTGCGCCCTGGCGATGAGCGTCCTCGCCGGCCACGATCCGGCGGACCCGTGCTCGATGGACGGGAAACCCCTCCGCTTCCTGGAAGGCCTGGGCGAGCCGCTCAAGGGATTGCGGATCGGGCACGCGCGCCGGTACTACGCGGACTCCGACCCCGAGGTGGCGGAGGCGGTGGAGCGGCTGGCGGAGGCGCTGGCGGAGGCGGGGGCCCGGGTGGAGGAGGTGGAGATCCCGGACCAGGAGCCGGCCAAGGACGCCACCGCGATAGTCTTGATGTGCGAGGCGGCCGCCTACCACGAGAAGAACATCCGGGATCGGCCCGGGGACTACGACCCGCGCGTGGTCGAGCGGCTGCGGCCGGGGCTCCTGGTGAGGGCGGCCGAGTACCTGCAGGCCCAGCGCTTCCGGGGGGAGTGGGCCGCCCGGGTGATGCGCGAGGCGTTCGGGCGGTCGGATTTCCTGCTCGCGGCGTCCACGCCCATCCCCGCGCCCCCCATCGCGGAGGACACGGTTACGCTCCGCGGCGGGAAGCAGGCGGTGCGGGGCCTGCTCACCTCGCTCACCCGCATGTGGAATTTCTTCGGAGGGCCCGCGGTCTCCTTCCCCGCCGGCTTCAGCCGCGGGGGCCTTCCCATCGGGGCGCAGCTCATGGGCGCCCCGTTCAGCGACGCGCGCCTGCTCGCCGTACTCCACCAGCTCGAGCGGATGGGTGTGGCCGAAACGAAACGGGCGCCATTCGAGGGTGAACGGCGATGACCTGGCAAAAGGACTACCAGGGGAAGCTGACGACCCCGACCGACGCCGCCTCCGTGGTGAGAAGCGGCGACCGGATCTACATCTCCGGGAACGCCTCCTCGCCCGTCGCCATCCTGCACGCGCTCGCGGACCGGAAGTCGGAGCTCCGGGACGTGGTCGTCCACCACGTCCTCCTGGTCGGGAAGGACCCCCTCTCCCTCCAGGGCATGGAGAAGCACTTCCGCCACGAGTCGCTCTTCGTGGGCCCGAGCGACCGGCAGGCGGTCAACGAGGGGCGCGCGGCCTACATCCCGGTCTTCCTCTACGAGATCCCGAAGCTCTTCCGCGACCGCTACCTCCCACTGGACGTCGCCTACCTCTCCGTCTCCCCGCCGGACATCCACGGCTTCTGCTCCCTCGGGGCCGAGGTCATCGCCAGCAAGGCGGCGGCGGAGGCGGCCAAGATCCTGGTGCTCGAGGTCAACGATCAGATGCCGCGCGTGCTGGGGGACACCTTCATCCACGTCTCCCAGGCGCACAAGGTCGTGGAGGTGTCGGACCCCCTGCCCCAGCTCCAGGCGGAGCCCCCGGACGAGGTCGACCTCAAGATCGGGCGGGTCATCGCCGGCCTCATCGAGGACGGCTCCACCCTCCAGATGGGCATCGGCCGCATCCCGGACGCGGTCTGGATGTCCCTGGAGGGGAAGCGCGACCTCGGCATCCACACCGAGATGATCTCGGACGGGATGATGAACGCCATCGAGAAGGGCATCGTGACCGGGGCCTGCAAGAGCATCCACATGCGGAAGGTGATCGGCACCTTCATCTACGGAACCGGGACGCTCTACGAGTACGCGAACGACAACCCCTTCTTCGAGCTCCACCCCGTCGACTACACGAACGACCCCTACGTCATCGCCCGGAACGACAAGATGGTGGCGGTGAACTCCGCCCTCCAGATCGACCTGACCGGGCAGGTATGCGCGGACTCCATCGGCACCCGCATCTACTCCGGCTTCGGCGGGCAGGTGGACTTCATCCGGGGGGCGGCGCGGTCCAAGGCCGGCAAGCCCATCATCGCCGTCCGATCCACCGCGCTGGGAGGGAAGGTATCCCGCATCGTGCCCATGCTCGACCAGGGAGCCGGGGTCGTCACGA
Source organism: Candidatus Tectomicrobia bacterium (assembly GCA_016192135.1). Lineage (NCBI taxonomy): Bacteria > Pseudomonadati > Candidatus Tectimicrobiota > Candidatus Tectimicrobiota bacterium. Next base: position 30,147 of record JACPUR010000023.1, read on the forward strand.
CGCGGGCGCACGTGCACTACGTCGTCACGGAGTACGGGCACGTCCAGCTCTTCGGCCTGAACATCCGCGAGCGGGCGAAGCGGCTCATCCAGCTCGCCCACCCCGACTTCCGCGAGGACCTGGCGAGGCAGGCGAAGGAGTGCCTGAGGCTCTAGGCCGCCAGGAGCGCGGGGGTGGTGCAGTAACCCTACTCGGGCCGGGCGCCCCCGGGGCCCATCGGGAAGCGGGCGCACAGCTCGCGCACGTCCCGGCGGATGGAGGCGAGCTTCTCCTCGTTCTCCACGCCGGCGAGGGCGTCGGCGATCCAGCCGCCGATGACCTCCATCTCCCCTTCCCTCATCTTGCGCGAGGTCAGGGCCGGCGTCCCGATGCGGAGGCCGCTGGTGAGCATGGGCTTGCGCGTGTCGTAGGGGACGGCGTTCTTGTTCACGGTGATCCCGGCCTTGCCGAGCGCCCCCTCGGCCTTCTTCCCGCTGAAGCCCGCCTCGCGCAGGTCGACGAGCATCAGGTGGTTGTCCGTCCCGCCCGAGACGAGCCGCAGCCCGCGCCTCATGAGCGCCGCGGCGAGGGCCTTGGCGTTCTTCACGATCTGGGCGGCGTAGCGGCGGAACTCCTCGCCGGCGGCTTCCTGCAGGGCCACCGCCTTGGCCGCGATCACGTGCATGAGGGGGCCGCCCTGGAGGCCGGGGAAGATGGCCTTGTCCATCTTCTCGGCGTAGTCCGCGTCGCAGAGCACCAAGCCGCCCCGGGGCCCGCGCAGGGTCTTGTGGGTGGTGGTGGTCACGATCTGGCAGTGCCCGGCGGGGCTCGGGTGGACGCCCCCGGCGATGAGCCCCGCCACGTGCGCGATGTCGGCCATGACCACGGCCCCCACCTCGTCCGCGACGGTGCGGAAGCGCGCGTAGTCGATGTGGCGCGGGTAGGCGCTCGCGCCGACGACGATGATCTTCGGGCGGTGCTCCCTCGCCTGGCGCTCGACCTCCCCGAAGTCGATGACCTGGTTCTCCGGGTCCACCCCGTAGGCCACCACCTTGAACCAGCGCCCCGAGAAGGTGACGGGGTGGCCGTGGGTGAGGTGGCCGCCGTGGGAGAGGTTCATGCCGAGGATGGTGTCGCCCGGCTCGAGCAGCCCGTAGTAGACGGCGGCGTTGGCCTGGGCGCCGCTGTGGGGCTGGACGCAGGCGTGGTCCATCTTGAAGAGCGCCTTGGCCCGCTCGATGGCGAGGGCCTCGGCCACGTCCACGTACTCGCATCCGCCGTAATAGCGCTTCCCGGGCAGGCCTTCGGCGTACTTGTTGGTCATCACGCCCCCGGCCGCCTCCATCACCGCCGCGCTCACGTAGTTCTCCGAGGCGATGAGCTCGAGCTCGTCCGCCTGGCGGCGCTTCTCGTTCTCCATCGCGGCGTACACCTGGGGATCGGCCTGGGCGAGCGCGGATGCCATCGAACGAGACCTCCGAAGGGCTGAGGCGGGACCGGAGGGCGCTCCGGTGCGGGGACGCTAACAAAGAGCCTCCGCCCCGTCAAACCACCGCCCCCCCCGCGCCCTCCGGGCCGGCGGCGGCTTGGCAGGGGACGGCGCCTGTGCCAGAATGCCCCCGTGACGCCTGCAAAACCCTGAACGCCGGAACCACAGCCTATCCAGGTTTCCAGCCCGCAGGCACGTCCGTCGGCGCCCTTCCGCCGGCGCCGCCACCCGAACACGGAGAAGGAGATCGCCCGGCCCCAGGCCCTCTTTCGCGGCCGCGCCGCCCGTCCCACGGGGGATTCCCATTGAGCAAGCTCGCCATCGTCTCGAACCGCCTGCCGCCCCGCCCCGACCAGGCGGGCGCCCGCGCCCAGGAGGTGGGGGGCCTGGTTCCGGCGCTCCTCTCGGCGCTGGAGATGTCGGGCGGCGGGCTGTGGCTCGGCTGGAGCGGACGCGCGGCCCCCGAGCACGGCGCCCCCCTCACGTGGGAGATGAACGGCAGCCGCGTCGTCGGCATCGACCTGAACGAGCGGGAGGTGGACCTCTACTACAACGGCTTCTGCAACCGCGCCGTCTGGCCCCTGATGCACTCCTTCCAGGGCCGGGTGCGCCTGAGCCGGCAGGAGGAGCGGGCCTACGCCCAGGTGAACGCCCGCTTCGCCCGGCGCCTCGCGGAATACCTCTCGGGCGGCGAGACGGTCTGGGTGCACGACTACCACCTGTTCCTGCTGGGGCGGGAGCTCCGGCGCCTGGGCCACCAGGGCCGCATCGGCTTCTTCCTCCACACCCCCTTCCCCGCGCACGACACCTGGCAGATCCTCCCCCAGCCCGAGGAGTTCCTCGAGGCGATGCTGGACTACGACCTCGCCGGGTTCCACACCCGCACCTACCGCGACAACTACGTCTACGCGGCCGAGCGGCTCATCGGCGCCTCGTGGGACGGCTCCTGCCTCTCGGCCTCGGGGCGGCGCCAGCGCGTGGGCATCTTCCCCATCGGGGTGGACCCCGCCCGCTTCCGCGGCCCATCCCGCGAGATGGGCGGCGGGGGCCGGCGGCACCGAAGCCTCTGGGAGGAGGCCGGCGGCTGCCAGGTCATCCTGGGCGTGGACCGGCTCGACTACACCAAGGGCATCCCCAACCGCATCCTCGCCTTCGAGAGCCTGCTCCGCTCGCATCCCCAGTGGCGCGGGAAGGCCTCGCTCTACCAGATCTGCGCCCCCTCGCGCACCCGGGTGACGGAGTACATGGAGCAGAAGCGCACCGTGGACGCCCTGGTGGGGCGGGTGAACGGGGAGTACGCCGAGCACAACTGGGTCCCCGTGCGCTACCTCTACCGCTCCTACCCCCAGGCCCGCCTGGCCCAGTTCTACCGCGAGGCCCACGTCTGCCTCGTCACCCCCCTGCGCGACGGGATGAACCTCGTCGCCAAGGAGTTCGTCGCCGCCCAGGACCCCGAGAAGCCGGGCGCCCTCGTCCTCAGCCGCTTCACCGGCGCCTCGGAGGAGCTGCGCGACGCCATCCTGGTGAACCCCTACCACCCCGAGGACGTGGCCGACGGCATCCAGCGGGCCCTCACCATGAGCCTCGAGGAGCGCATCGCCCGCCACCGCAAGCTGGCCGCCTGCGTCGAGCGCCACAGCAGCCGGTGGTGGTTCGAGAGCTTCCTCGCCGAGCTGGCCTCCACCCGGAAGTGAAAAGCCGGAATTCCCCGGAATTTCCCGGAAGCCGCCGGAACCGCCCCTTTCCCGGCCCATACGGCCTCCGGTAAGACCAGAGAAAAAACGGGGCTTTATCCCCTCTTTATCCCTCAATAAGCGTTACTAACCGTTACTTGCCTCCCGCCGGCGAAAAGGGGTTTTCCCCTCAATTCGCGAGACCTCCCGCGACGGGTTTTCGTGTCGTGCTGTCTCCTCCCGATCTGTAGGGCGGGATTTTCTCCCTCTCCCGGAGGGAGAGGGGGGAACCGGACCCGCGCCCCCGATCGAACATACCCCCGCCCGGGCCGGGGCCAGTTACCGCAATTTCGCGCACGTTCGTGCTCGCGCATTTTTTTGCAAAAAAGAGCGATTTCCGATCAAAAACGGGGGATTTTGACCAAAAACTGGATGGAAGGAGACGCCAGGGGAAGCTCAGCCCCCCGCACCCCCCAGCTGGGCGAGGAGCTCCTCGCCCAGCTCCGCGCAGAGGGCCTCGATCCGCTCGATGGCGGGGGCGTCCAGATCGTCGTAGTGGATGCCGCAGGCCAGGGCCACGTGGCAGCCCAGCGCCGCCGCCAGCCGCTCGGCCAGGGCCCGGCCCGGGCGCTCGTCCATGTGGCCGGGGCGGTTCAGGACGCTCGAGGTGGCGGAGGTGCGGGAGGGATCATCCAGGCTCGGGCGCGGTGAGGCCAGGATAACCGAGCCCACGTGGGGCCGCGCGCCCCCCGCGAGGAGGACCCAGAGGTCCTCCCCGGCCCAGCGGGCGCCCGCCTCGATGGGGGCGCCCCGGAACTCCCGCTCGGCGCGGACGAAGTCCAAGCCCGCCTCACCCCCCCATGAACTGGCCCATGAGGAGGATCTCGTCGCCCGCCTTCACGGGGGTGTCGAGGGTGTGGTGGATGCCGAGGAGGGCGTCGTTGACGGCCACCTCGATGTGCTCGCCCAGGTCGGCGGAGCCCCGGTCCCACAGGGCGTCGTTTAGGGCCGGGAAGCGGGCGCTGAAGCGCTTGAGGACGCTCCGCACGCTGTCGCCGGGGGCGGCCTCGACCTCGAAGCTCTTGCGGTCGCTCCCGTCCCCGCCCACGAAGGTGGTGGCCCAGGCCATCACCTCCACCTTGACCGGGAAGCGCCCGTCCGCCGCTTCGCTCACGCCTTGACCCCGGCCCCCCAGAGGGGCTCGATGACGTGCTCGAGCCCGAGGTCGCGCAGCGTCCCGGGGAGGGGCCGGCCCGTGGCGCGGTCGTAGCCCGCGGTCTGGTACCAGGTGTCCATCAGGGTGTCCCAGTGGTCTAGGATGGAGACGCCGGCGATGGGGCCGTCCACGGGGGTGGAGGCGTAGCGCTTCGAGGGCTTCTCCAGCTCGGGGCCGATGCCGCAGCGCAGGTTGAAGGCCCGCATGAGGGCGGCGGCGCGCCGGCCGGCCCGCATGGCCTCGTCGCGGCGGATGTCCCAGCCGGTGGCGGCGGCGACCGAGCGGCACAGCGTCTCCATGTAGACCCGGGTGGTGAAGACGCAGGCCCCGAGCGAGTCCTCGAAGTGCTTGCGGCCGCGCATGGTGGCCACCTGGCGGGCGACGGGCACCGGGTCCTGGGGCGCGATGCGCGCCGGGAGCCCGAACTCGCTCGGGAAGGTCGGGGGGCCGGTGTCCTTGGTGCCCCCGCTGCCGGTGCAGGTGTCCAGGAGCTCCTCCCAGCGGGAGCGGTGGTCGTGCCCCCGGGGGCTGTTGCCCACCTCGGTGTAGATGGCGCACTCGGCGGCGGGGCCCCCGATCTTCCCGGAGGCGCGCTTCACGCCCTCGGCCAGAATGTCGCCCATGCCCTCGCGCTTGCAGATCATGTCGAGCAGGCGGGCGGCGCCCTCGACGTCCCCCCACTCGAGGCGGAAGCCCAGGTCCTTGTCGCTGAGGTAGCCCTTCTGCTGGCACTCCATCACCCATCCGCACAGCCAGCCGAACTCGTTCACGTCCACGCAGGCCCGGTCGATCCGGGTGTTGAGCCAGGAGACCTCCTGCGGGTCGGTGGCGCCGATGGCCCACCCGGCCCCGGACCAGCCCTCGTACTCGGGCTCGTCCACCACCTCGCCCTTGTGGGCACCCGAGCGGATGACCTGCATGTGGCAGTGGTGCATCCCGCAGGCGCTGCACTGGTGGCCCCGGTGGTCGAAGCCCGCGCGCAGGGCCGGGGCCTCCCAGAGCTTGGTGTCCACCCCCTCGGGCCAGACGTTGGTGGTGTAGTTGCGGATGGGGAGCGCCCCCATGCCGTGCAGGTTCCGCACCCCGCCGAGGGTGCCGTACATGTAGAGCCCCTTGGTGGAGGGGTCGGTCTTGAGGTCGTGGGCGATCTCCTCGGCGGCGGCCAGGAGCGCGTGGGGATGGGCCGCGGCCACGCCCCGGGAGCCGCGCTCGATGGCCACGGCCTTGAGCCTCTTCTTGCCCATGACGGCGCCGCAGCCGTTCTTGCTGGCCACGTGGCCGTAGTCGCCCTGGATGGCGGCGAAGCGCACGAGGCTCTCCCCGGCGGGGCCGATGGAGTAGACGCTCAAGCGGTGGCCCGAGAGCCTGAGCTCGGCCTCGAGCGCCTGCTGGGTCTGCCAGGTGTCCTTGCCCAGGAGGGAGGAGGCGTCGCGGAGCTCGGCCTTCTCGTCCGTGATGTGGAGGTAGACCCACCGGGGCGACTGGCCCTGGACGACGATGGCGTCGTAGCCGCAGGTCTTGATGTTGGCCCCGAAGAAGCCGTTGGCCTGGGTGTTGGTGGCGCCGTTCGTCAGGGCGCCGCGGGTGACGACGGTGAGCCCGCCCGTCCCCCACACCGGGAGCCCGGCGAGGGGCCCGGTAGCCATGACGAGGCGGTTCTCCGGGTGGTCCCAGTTCACCTCGGGGGGGACCTCCTCCCAGAGGATCTTGGCCCCGAGGCCCGCCCCGCCGATCCACTTGCGGCGGTCACCGCCCGTGAAGGGCTCGGAGGTGACCTTCCCGCTCGTGAGGTCCACCCGCAGGATGCGCCCCGCGTATGCGTAGATGGTGTCCGCCAAGATTCCGCCTCCCGTGGCCGTCATGCGTTCACCCTCACTTCGCGCTCCGGCACCGAGGGCCGGCCCAGCAGGGTCTGGGGCAGGAGCTCCTTCGTGGTCCCCGTGGAGAGGAACGCGAGCCGCACGTCCTGGGGCCGGGCCTTCAGGCGCGCCTTCCAGGCCGAGAGGTCCCGGCCCGTGTAGACCAGCCCCTTGAGCATGCCCACGTCGTTCGTGGCCCAGATCTCGCGCGTGCGGCCGAGGACGATGGCGCCGGCCAGCCGCCCTCCCCGGAAGAGGAGCTTCCGGTAGGCGGGCCGGTCGGGCCGCAGGTCCTCGCAGGCCTCGGCCCCGGCGTCGTCCCAGGCGCCGAAGCTGGCGATCTCGAGGTCCATCACGTCCACGATGTTCATCAGCAGGCTGCCGGGATAGGCCACCTCCCGCCCGGCCATGTTGGCCCCCGCCACCCGGCCGTGCTGCATGGCGGTGGGCTCGATGGCGTGGACGGCCCGGCCCCCGCCGATGACGGGGCCCTCGGCCACGTCCCCCGCGGCATAGACGTTGGGGACGCTCGAGCGCAGGCGCTCGTCCACGACCACCCCGGCCTTCACCTCGACGCCCGAGCCCTTGAGCCACTCCAGGTTGGGCCGGATGCCCGTGGCCATGATGACGAGGTCGGCCTCGACATCGCCGCCGTCTTTGAGCTTGATGCGCTTGGCCTTGCCCGCGTCCTCGATGGCCGTCACCTGGACCCCGGGCCTGACCGTGACGCCCCGCTCCTCGAGCCAGGCCTGGACGATGCGGGCCGCCGCCTCGTCCACCATGCGGGGGAGGATGCGCGGGGCGATCTCCAGCACGGTGAGCCTGGCACCCCGGCTTACAAGGGCGTTCAGGATGGTGAAGGCGATGAAGCCCGCCCCGATCATGGCGACCCGGGAGCCGGGCTTGATGCCCTCGGCCACCCCGCGCGCGTGGAGGAGGGTCCAGAAGCTGTGGACGTTCGCCCCCTCCGCCCCCGGGATGGGGGGGCGGACGGCCGAGGAGCCGGTGGCGATGAGGAGGTTGTCGTAGGGGATCTCGTCCCCGTTCGCGAGGATGAGCTTGCCCGCCTTGGCGTCCACCTTGGCGGCCCGGGCCCCGATGCGGGCCTGCACCTTGAGGGCGGCGAGGCGGTGGGGCCCGGCCGTCGTGCAGTGGCTCTCCCCGATCTGGCCGGCCAGGTAGTAGGGGAGCACCATCCGCGAGTAGGGCGCCTCGTCCGAGACCAGGATGATCTCGGAGGCCCCCTTGTCGATCTCCCGGATGGCGGTGATGGCGTTCCAGCCGGCGGTCCCGGCCCCGACGATGACGTTCCGCTGGGCGGCCATGGCTAGCGCGCCCCCGCGAGCGCGGCCCGCTCGGCGGCGAAGGGCCCGAGCCAGTCCTCGGTCTCGGCCTCCGTATAGAGGATGGCCTGGGTCGGGCAGACCTGGGCGCAGGCGGGAGCGCCGCCGCAGAGGTCGCACTTGAAGGCCTTGTGGGTGTCGGGGTCGTAGAAGACGGTGCCGTAGGGGCAGGCGATGGTGCAGAGCTTGCACCCGACGCAGATGCCGTCCACCACGTCCTTGGCCCCGGCCGGGGAGATGACGATGGCCTCGACCGGGCAGGCGGTCAGGCACCAGGCCTCGGCGCACTGGGGGCAGGTGTAGGGGGCGTAGCTGGTGTGCCCCTCGAAGGCCGAGACCCGGATGACGGACTTCGAGGGCTGGAAGGTCCCGGTCTGCTCGTAGGAGCAGGCCAGCTCGCACCGCATGCAGCCGGTGCAGCGCTCGGGGATGATCTTGAGTACCCGCATCGAATCCTCCTCGATCGGCCGGACCCCGTGACGACACTGCCGCGCGGATTTTCTCGGGAAGCACTTCCGGAGCTGCCGTTAGCGGAGGCGATTTTGTCAGATGGGGCGCGGGCGGTCAATCGGCGGGAGGGCTCAGCCCTTCCCGGCCTCCTCCTGGAGGATCTCGGGCCCCGCGATGCCCCGGCGCTCGAGGAGGGGGATGAGCTTCCTGGGGTCGGCCCGGGCCACGCGCACGGTGTAGTGGACGTGCCCGGCGGGGTCGGCCGGGTCGGGCTCGCTCACCACGGAGAGCACCTCCGCCCCCTCATCCTCCAGCGCCTTGAGGAGGGGCACGATCCCGCCCTCGCCGGGCCGGCGGGAGGCCTTGAGGGAGAAGCGCAGCGCGCCCCGGCCCTTGCCCACCGCGTCCAAGAAGCCGCCCAGCACGTCCCCCCGGGTGATGATGCCCGCGAGCCAGCCTCCCTCCACGACGGGGATGGCCCCCAGCTTGTTCGCGCGCAGGAGGTCGGCGGCCTGCTCGAGGGAGGCGTCCGGGCCGATGGTGATGGGCTCGCGCGTCATCACGTCCTTCACGCGGCGGACGAGGAGGAGGTCGAAGCGGTCCTTGAGCCCCTTGGGCACGTCCGGGGGCAGGAGCACGCCCCGGACGTCGCGGTCCGAGATGATCCCCACGAGGCGGCCCTCCTCCACCACGGGAAGGCGGCCGAAGCCCCCCTCGCGCATCATCGCCTGGGCGTCGTAGACGAGGGTGTCGGGGGAGCAGGTGACGGGGTTGCGGGTCATGCGGTCCGCGACGCGGAGGATGCCCCGGCCCGGCTCGTAGCTCGCGGCGAGGGAGGCGTCCCAGCCGTCGAGGTGGGTGCGGTCGGAGGCGGGGACGCGGCGTGTCTCCCCGTACCTCGCCTTGGGATGCCCCACCGGGATGAGGCAGGCCGTGCGCACGCAGGCGGGGATGCCCAGGGCGCGCTTCACCTCGTCCTCGTAGCGGCAGTGCAGGGTGGTGAGGACGGCCCCCAGCCCCCGGGCGCGGGCGGTGAGCAGGAGGTTCTGCACCGCCGGGTAGATGGAGGCGTAGACGCTGTTGAGCGTCATGACGGAGGGCGCCCCGGGGTCGTCCCCGAAGGAGAGCACCCGCATGTCCAGGCAGGGGAGGATGAGGACCGGCACCTTGTCCAGGTTGGCCGCGAAGTGGTCGCCCGCCGGGTGCTTCTTCCAGCGCTCGAGGGTGGCCGCCGCCTCGGGCTGGGTCTTGGCCATCTCGGCCACCTTCTCCTTGTAGGCGTTCCAGGAGCGGTGGTAGAGATCGCGCACCCGGGCCTTGAGCTCCGGGTCGCGCAGCACCACGAAGTGCCAGGGCTGGCGGTTGCCCCCGCTGGGGGCGCGGACGGCCGCGTCGAGCAGCGCCCGCACGTCCTCCTCCGAAACCGGCTCCTCGGTGAACTGCCGGATCGCCCGCTGGGTATGGATCGCCTCGTGCAGCGACATCTCGCTCATGGCCGCTCCCCCGGACCGGATGCCCCGAAACCCGCAGCGAACTCTAGCAGAGGGGGCGAATCCCTCCAATCCTCCCTCGCCCCGGGTTTTCCCTCGTTTGTAGGGGCGAACCTCGTGTTCGCCCCCGCGGGATTCGAAGAGGGCGATGACAAACATCGCCCCTACGTATCTCCTTGAATCCCACCCCCTCAATCCGCCCCCCGCCCCTACCTCCCCGACGTGACCAACGCCGCCCCGGCCACGACGACCACGGTGGAGACCACCACCCGCCGGGTGATGACCTCCCGGCCCCGGAGGAACAGGAACGAGAGCAGGAGCACGAAGATGGGCCCCAGGCGGATGAGGGGCGCGATGACGGAGAGGGAGCCGTCCCGGAGCGCCGTCCAGTAGTTCACGGCGGCGAGGATGGCCAGGAGGCCCGAGGGGAAGGCGCCCCACATCACCTCCGCGTCCCAGCGGAAGCGCTGCGAGCTCTCCATGAAGCGCGAGGTGCCGAGGAGCATGAGGTTCGCCATGAAGGCCGAGATCGCGATGCCCAGGAAGGGCGCGTCCATCGAGAGGAGCCCCATCTTGCGCAGGTAGGGGGTGACGGCGAAGGCCGCCGTGCTCATGAAGGCGAAGGTGTACTTGGCGAGGGGCCGGCGCTCGCCCCCCCGCTCGCTCGTGAGGAGGACCATCCCCCCCACCACCAGCGCCACTCCCAGCCAGACCCCGGGCGAGGGCCGCTCCCCCAGCAGCGCCATGCCGATGATCACCGCCCCGATGGGGGAGGCCGCCACCAGGGCGTTCGTGCGGCCCACCCCGACCTCCATGTGGGAGCGGTAGGAGGAGTAGCGCGCCACGGCGTTCCCCACGAGCCCGACCGCGAGGAACATCCCGACGGCCAGCCAGGGGCTCCCGGCGTAGGAGTCGACGAAGGGGGAGAGGGCGAGGGCGGCCACCCCCATCCAGGCGTTCACCCAGAGGGTGGCCGTCATGGCCGAGGAGCGGTCCATCAGCCGCCGGACGGTGATCTGGTTGCAGGCGAAGAAGAAGCTCCCCAGCACGGCACGGACTTCCGCGGGAGGGATCGGGAGATCGCCCATCGGGCCTCCGGCGGGGGATTGGAGGTGACGCCCGAGTATGGCACGGCCCCTGCCGCGCGGCCATGGGTGGGCTGGCGGCGGCGCGCCGGGCGGGGTTGCCCATCGGCGGCTGCGTGCGCAGGCCCCGGAGAGGGAAACGCGAGGCCTTGCCCGCTCACCTCCCCGACGTGACCAATACCGCGCCGGCCACGACGATCAGGGTCGCGATCACCACCCGCTTGGTGATGACCTCCCGGCCCCGGAGGAACAGGAACGAGAGCAGGAGCACGAAGATGGGCCCCGTCCGCATGAGAGGGGCGATGACGGAGAGGGAGCCGTCCCTGAGGGCGGTCCAGAAGTTGATGGCCTGGCCGATGGCCAGCGCGCCGGCCGGGAGGGCCGCCCACATCGCCGCCGCGTCCCAGCGGAAGCGCTGGGGCTTCGCCATGAAGCCCGACGACGTCATGAGGGAGATGTTCGCCATGGAAGTGGAAAGCAGGATGCCCATCCAGGGGGCGTTCATCGCCAGCAGCCCCGCCTTGCGCAGGTAGGGGGTGATCGCGAAGGACACCAGGGACATGAAGGCGAAGGCGTACCTCCCCATCGCCCGCCGCCGCCCGTCTCCTTCGCTGGTGAGCAGGATCATCCCCGCGACCACCAGCCCGACCCCCAGCCAGAGGACGGGGCCGGGGCGTTCCCCGAGGAGCACGATGCCGGCGACCACCGCCCCGAGGGGCGAGGCCGCGATCATGGCGTTCGTGCGGCTCACCCCCACCTCGTAGTTCGAGCGGTAGGAGCAATAGCGCGCCATCCCCTGGCCCACCATCCCGACCCCTAGGAACATGAGAATGGCGAAGAGGGGCCTGCCCTCGTAGGAGTCCACGAAGGGCGAGAGCGCGATGGCGAAGACGCCCATCCAGCCGTTCACCCAGAAGGTGACGGTCATGGCCGAATCCCGGTCCATGAGGCGGCGGACCACGATCTGGTTGCAGGCGAAGAGAAAGCTGCCGATGAGGGCGCGGACTTCCGGGGACGGGAGGGAAAGATCGCCCATCGGGCCTCCGCCGGGGAATTGGAGAGATGACGCGCGCGATTATGGCACGGCCCATGCGGCGCGGCCATCGGGTGGGCTATACTCAAAAGGCGGCGTATGGCCTGAAGGTTGATTGGCCGCATGACTCCGATTTCTCCCTCACCCCCGGCCCCTCTCCCAAGAGGAGAGGGGTGCGGTGTACGTGAAAGCATCACCTCTGACGAGACAAGTCACGCTCCCTCTCCCTCCGGGAGAGGGCTGGGGTGAGGGATTACTTCCGGGCTCGACTCCATCTCCAGGAGACCCACCGGCATGGCGGACGACCTCTCCACCTCCGCGCGGGACATCTTCCCCGAATATCCCGCCCTCCCCGGCATGTACGCCCGCGAGGTGGAGGGGCTCACCGAGGCCCAGCTCGGCCGCCGGCGCCCCGGGAAGAGCTGGGGCAAGTGGTCCATCCGGGAGCAGGTGAGCCACATGGCCTGCGTGAGCTACCGCTGGTTCCTCGGCAACTGGGGCCCCATCCTCTTCGGGGACCGCCCGCCCCGGGACATGCGCCTGGCGGACACGGGAGGCACCGACCGGATGATGGACCCCCGGCTCAACCTCGACCTGGCGGGCCTCCTCGCCGCCATCCGGGACGGCTGCGATCTCGCCTGGGAGATCCTCGGGAACGAGACCCTGGGCGGCATGCGGGAAAAAGTCTTCACCCGCCGCCTCCCCCCGGACGCCCCCGACTGGCCCTCCGGCGACAGCCCCCGGGCCTGGCTCGAGAACACCATGCTGAAGGCCCACCCGCGCGGGGTGTGGTTCGACGAGCGCGACCCCGCCCTCGTCCACTACGACCTCGAGTGCACCTTCCGGCACGTCCTTTGGGAGGGCCACGCCCACCTGCGCACCATCCAGGCCCACAAGCAGGAGGAGGGGCTCAAGATCGAAGTGCCGCTGGACATGAGCGTGGGGTATTTGAAGTGGCTGAGGTGGGAGTGAGGGGGCATACAGGAGGTTTTCAAAACCATGATCAACGCGTCATCGAGCAAGATACACTGGAACTACTTCATCGCGCTCGAACGCGATCTGGAGGTAGCCTCCCGGTACGTCGAATTCTGTCAGCAGAACTTCAACGTCTACTCAATTGAGTTCGCGCATCTACTTTTCGCGGCTGCATCCGAGGTTGATGTAGTAGCAAAGTTGCTTTGCCAGCGGCTCCAGCCGGATGCGCGCCGGCACAACATCGATGATTACAAGGCTGTCCTGCTGGCTGGATTTCCGAATCTTCCGGCGACCCAGGTATTCGTTCCTCGATACAGCCTTGACCTCAAACCATGGGACAACTGGGCGGGGCAAGATAATCCGCTGTGGTGGCGTAGCTACAACAATGTAAAACACGAGAGACAGAAGTATTTTGGCGAAGCAACATTTAAGAATGCCCTCAATGCGCTTGGCGCTCTCTTGATCCTCGTCTTCTACTATTACAGCTACGCCTTGGCGCCGCAGGGAAATCCACCGTTGTCGCCGAAGGACACGACACGGCAGTTGCAGCCGGAATCAACGCTGCTCCGGTTAGATGACGATTATTACTATTTCAACCTCATTGGCTGATGGTTTTTACAATGTTACGGATTACTCCCCTTGACGGTCCCGGATCGGCTGAAGCTCGTCCCGGGAGGAAAGGAAACGATGAAGTCGCACATCTTCAATGTCGTCATCGAGGAGGACCGCTTCGAGGACGGCCGGAAGGCCTACCACGCTTCCTGCCCCGCGCTGCGGGGATGCCACACCTGGGGCCACACGGCCGAGGAGGCCCTGGCCAACATCCGGGAGGCCGTGGAGCTTTACGTCGAGGACCTGCGCGAGGCCGGCGAGCCCATCCCTCTCACGCCATGACGGCTGTCTTCCGCCGCCCTTCCGGCGCAAATTTGACAGACTGTGGCACCGCCCCAATACTGGTCCGAGTTGGCGGGCTGTCTTCCCACTCCCGCGCGGGAGCGATGGAAATGGGCCTCGTGTTCGTCGAAGGCACGGTCTCCGGCCCGGCGGGGCGGCAGGCGGCCCTGCGGTTCCTGGTGGACGGCGGCGCGACCTATACGCTGCTTCCTCATGATGCCTGGCGCTCAATCGGACTCGCGCCGAAGCGCCCCATCCGGTGCACGCTGGCGGACGGCACGGCCATCGAGCGCCAGGTCTCGGAGTGCCACATCGCCCTGCCCCAAGGGGAGGGGCACACCCCGGTGATCCTCGGGGAGCCCGGCGACGAGGCCTTGCTCGGCACCGTGACGCTCGAAGTCCTCGGCCTCGTCCTCAACCCCTTCAACCGTACCCTCCAGCCCATGCGGATGCTGCTGGCATAACCGCAGCGGATGGCGGAGAAGCGGAGCGGCCGAGCTCATGCCGCTGGCCGCGCCGCATGAATTCCTTTCCGGCCGCCTTTGCTGGTAGCATTGGGAACGAGGAGGCACGGAGCCATGAGAAGGGTTTCCAAGGTCAGGACATTGCCAGGGTACCGCCTGGAGCTTGAATTCGACGACGGGGTGTCCGGAACGGCGGACCTCTCCGAGGCCGCCGGCAAGGGCGTGTTCGCCTATTGGCGCGAACCGGGCGCCTTCGGGCAGGTCCGCATCGGCCCGTCCGGCGAACTGGCCTGGGGCGAGCGGGTCGATCTGTGCCCCGACGCGCTCTACCTCAAGGTGACGGGCAAGAAACCGGAGGACCTTTTCCCCGCGCTGCGCGATCAGCCCCTCCGTGCCTGAGATCAGCCGGTTCTACGGCATCGTCATCAAGATGTTCTTCGACGACCACAACCCGCCGCACTTTCACGCGGAATACGGCGGCGGCCTCGCGCTGGTCGATATCCGCACGTTGGCCATGTTTTCGGGCAGATTGCCGCCCCGCGCGACAGGCCTTGTGATCGAGTGGGCGGCGCTCCATCAGCAGGAGCTGCTCGCCGACTGGGAGAGGGCACGCACGAGAGAGGAACTCCGGAAGATTCCGCCCTTGGAATAATGAGAACAGCCAAATCGGGAAGATGACCGGCAACGCCCCGGGGAAGCCGGTTGCCCCCTACGTCTCCTCGATGTCCCGCTGGTCGCTGACGTGGGGCGGGGGCGAGTAGTTCACGAGCGCCTCGAGGAGGGCGGCGGGGGTGGACTCGACCCGGAAGAGCTCGAGGTTCTCGGGCCGGACGAAGCCCTCCTCCGTGGCGTGGCGCAGGAAGGCGATGAGGCCGTCGAAGTAGCCCTCCACGTTCAGGAGGCCGATGGGCTTCTTATGGAAGCAGAGCTGGGCCCAGGTGAGGATCTCCATCGTCTCCTCGATGGTCCCCAGGCCGCCCGGCAGGGCGATGAAGCCGTCCGATAAATTCGCCATGACCGCCTTGCGGGCGTGCATGGACTTGACGATGCGCAGGCTGGTGAGCCCCTCGTGCGGGGGCTCGGCGCCCATCAGCCGGTCCGGGATGACCCCGATGACCTCGCCCCCGGCGGCGAGGGCGGCGTCCGCCAGCCCGCCCATCATGCCGTTCTGGCCGGCCCCGTAGACCACCCCGATGCCCTTGCCCGCCAAGAGCCCGCCCAGCAGGGCGGCGGCCTCCCGGTAGGCGGGGCGCTTGCCCGGCTTGGAGCCGGCGAAGACGCATATCCGCTTCAATCGGGTTCCTCCCGGCGGCGATCCGGCGAAGGCGGCGCGTTCCCGCCCGCTCCGCTCCCGGCTACAATACCGGAACGCACCGGAGTGGCGAAACGGAGGGAACACAGGAGACGCGGGAGGAGGATTCCGTGCCGGGGCCGCTCGACGGGGTGAGGGTGCTCGATCTGACCCGGCTGGTCTCGGGCGGGCTCTTCGGGATGCTCCTCGCCGACGCCGGGGCCGAGGTGGCGAAGGTGGAGGCCCCCGGCCGGGGGGACACCCTGCGCGCCTGGAGCCCGGCCTGGTGGAAGGTGTACGGGCGGGGGAAGAAGTCCCTCACCCTCGACCTCGGCCGCCCCGCCGGGCGGGAGGCGTTGCGCGCCCTGGCCGCGAAGGCCGACCTCCTGGCCGAGAACTTCTTCGCCGGGAAGCTCGAGTCCTGGGGCCTCGGGCCCGGGGCGCTCCTGGCGATCAACCCGCGCCTCGTCATCCTCCGCATCTCGGGCTGGGGGCAGGAGGGCCCCTACCGGGACCGCCCGGGCTTCGGCACCATGGTGGAGGGGATGAGCGGCTTCGCCTCGATGAACGGCTTCCCGGATTCGCCCCCCCTGCTGCCCCCTTTCCCCTTGGCCGACATGACGGCCGCCCTCTACGGGGTGGCCGCCGCCATGTTCGCGCTCTACCATCGGGACGCGCGCGGGGGCGGGGGACAGGTGATCGACCTGGCCCTGCACGAGCCCCTGTTCAGCATCCTGGGCCCCCTCGCGGCGGACTTCCTCCTGCACGGCAAGAAGCGCGCCCGCACCGGCAACCGTTCCCTCACCTCCGCCCCGCGCAACCTCTACCCCGCCCGGGACGGCCGCTGGATCGCCCTCGCCGCCTCCACCCAGCCCATGGCGGAGCGCCTCTTCCGCGCCATCGGGCGCGAGGACCTGATCGCGGACCCCCGCTTCGCGGACAACGCGGCCCGCGTCGCCCACGCCGGGGAGCTGGACGCCATCCTCGCCGGGGAGATCGCCCGGCGCACCTGCGCGGAGAACCTGGCCCGCTTCGAGGCGGGGGGCGTCACGGCGAGCCCCGTCTACGACATCGAGGACGTCCTGGCCGACCCCCACTTCCAGGCCCGCGAGCTCGTCCGCCACGTCCCGGACCCGGACTACGGCGCGGTCCCGATGCAGGGGGCCTTCCCCCGGATGTCCGGGACGCCCCTCGGCATCCGCTGGACCGGGCCCGCCCTCGGGGCCCACACCGGCGAGGTGCTCTCCTCCTGGCTCGGCTGGGACGCGGAGCGGGTGGAGGCGCTGCGGCGGGAGGGGGCGATTTAGAGATACGCGCGAAAGGCAATGTCCGCAGGGGCGATTTTTGTCATCGCCCGCCGTCACCAGTGAAGGGGGCGAACACAAGGTTCGCCCCTACAGATACGTTTGGACATTCGTCTGTAGGGGCGGGTTTGAAACCCGCCTGCAGACGGATCGTCAGCAGTGTTGGGTTTCCCCCTCCCCCCGGGAGGTCGGGCCCGCATGGGCCCGATGGGGGAGGGAATCGGTCAGGAAGACGTTCCCCCACCCCACCCTCCCCCGGAGGGGGAGGGAAAGGTATCGCCCGATCCCCCCTACCCCCGCGCGAAGAGCGCCACCGCCAGCGCCGCGAAGAGGACGCCCGCCGCCTTCCGCGGGGTGAGGCGCTCCCCCAGGAAGAGGACCGCCAGCAGCCCCGTCAGCACGAAGCTGAGCTGGGCGATGGGGGCGACCACCACGGCCTCCCCGTGGGTGAAGGCCACCGCGAGCGCGACGTAGCTCGAGGAGGTGAGCACCCCGCAGAGGAGGGGCAGCCAGAGCGGGGGCCCCCGCCGGGGGAGGGGGTCGCGCCGCCACAGGGCGAAGGGGACGGCGGCCAGGGTCACGCCCATCCCCTGGGCCGCGGTGATGGCGGCGGGCGGGGCGCCGTGGCGCAGGGCCAGCTTGTAGAAGAGCCCGATGAGGCCGAACAGGCACATGGCCGAGAGGGCGAGGAGGAGGGAGCGGCGGTCCCCCCCGGCGGCGGCCATCCCGCTCCCCCCGGCCAGGACGGCCAGGGCGGCGAGGGCGAGCGCCCCGCCCTTGGCCCAGGTGAAGCTCTCCCCCAGGAGGGCGACGGTCAGGGCCGCCGTCACGGCGAAGTTGAGCCGCACGATGGGGACGAGGGCCACCGCCTCCCCCCGGCGCATGGCCAGGAGCAGGAACAAGAAGGCGGTGAAGGCGAGGAGGCCGTTCCCCAGCCCGAAGAGGAGGCCGGGGGCCCAGGCGAGGTCCCCGCGCCACCCGGCGAGGGCCAGGGCGCTCGGGACATAGGCCGCGTTCTGGATGAGCATGAAGGGGGCCGCGCGGAGCTCCCAGCGCTGGCCCCACTTGTAGAGAAAGTCGCTCACCCCGAGGAGGCCGAGCGAGACGAGCGCGAAAAGCACCTCGGGCGGCACGGGCCCTCCGGGGGGAGCGCGGCCGGCGGGCCGCGCCCGCCACTTCCGGGGCGGCGGGAAGGGAGGCCGGACCTCAGGAGCCCGAGATGGAGCTCTTCAGTTCCTTGCCGGGGGTGAACTTCGGGACGGCCTTGGCCGAGATGTGAATCGTCTCGCCGGTCTTGGGGTTCCGCCCCGTGCGGGCCTTCGACTCGCGCACGGAGAAGGTGCCGAAGCCTGAAATCACGACCCGCTCCCGGGACTTAAGGGCGTCGGTGACCCGATCGAGCATGGCGTTGAACATTTGCTCGGCCTTCGCCCGGGGGATCTCCCCTGTCGCCGCCATCGCTGCAACGAGATCGCTCTTGGTCACGGTTTTTCTCCTTCGGGCAAGGGGTTGCCAATTTCAATTTTCAATAAATGCATAAAAATGATACGTTTGGCCGTTCTGGCCTGTCAATGCCCGATTTTACGGGATTTTTTCAGGGTGGGCCGCTTCGTGGGCCGCGAGTACCCGCTCCGCCCCATCGTGGGCGTCGGAGCCATAATTCTCAAAGAATCAGACGTTTTGGTGGTCCGGAGGGGGCGCCCCCCGCGCCAGGGGGAGTGGAGCGTGCCCGGGGGGGCGGTCAAGCTGGGGGAGACCCTGGAGGAAGCCCTGAGGCGAGAGATTCTCGAGGAGACGGGCCTGATCATCGAAATTCTCGGCCGCTGCGCCGTGATCGACCGGGTCACGCGCGACTCCTGGGAGCGCGTCCGTTACCATTATGTGATCGTCGATTTCGTCTGCCGCCCTCTCGGCGGGGAGCTCAAGGCCGGGAGCGACATCTCCGAGGCCATGTGGCACCCGCTGGCGGACCTCCCGAGCCTCGCCCCCATGACGCCGGGCACCGCCCAGATCATCCTCGACTCCGCCGAGCGCTTCCGGCGGGGCGCGCTGGCCGGCTGAGCGGCCGCCCGCCTTCATTCGCCCACAGAAGAAATCGATCCCATTGAATTGACGGCCGGAGCGGAGAAATGCGCTTGCGCCGCGCGGCAAAAACACGCCGCGGGGGAAGGGGTGAGGGAAGCCGCCCGGCTGTTGAATTCTCCCCCGCCCCGCCCCTCTCCCCCAAAGGGCCAGGGGGGAAAGATCCTCAACGAAGAACACCGCGAGATTGCAGGAGTCCCGATGCCGGCGCGTCGGCTTCCCCGTTTTTGACATTCCCCCGGCCCTTCGCGCAGAATCGCCGCGTTCCGCTGCCGATTTCTCCTCCCCACGAGCGCCGGGGCCACCGCGATGGACGCGAACGAGGACATCCTGCGCCGCCTCGAATCCCTCGGCCTGGGCGAGGGGGCCTACGCCCGCCTGAAGTCCCTGGTCGAGCTGATGGAGCAGGCGGCCGGGGGCGCCACGGGCGACCTCGCGGCCCAGGTCCAGCGCGCCGCCGAGAGCAGCCGGCTCAAGACCCTCTTCCTCCAGCTCGTGAGCCGGGAGCTGGGGGGGCCGTTCGGGGAGCTGCGAAAGCGGGTCGAGGAGATGGCGCAGGAGCCCGACCCCTGGAAGCTGCGGGAGGGGCTCAAGGAGCTCTCCGAGTCCCTCGACCGGCTGGGGGGCACGGTGCGGAACCTGATCGACACCTCCTCCATGGAGTCGGGCGCGGTGCGGCTCCGCCGGGAGGGGGTGGATCTCTCGATGATCGTGAGCGACCGCATCAGCCGCCGCCTCCGGCGGCTGCGGGGCTACCGCATCCAGCCCGAGCTGCCCCCGGGGGCGCTGCGCGCCCTGGCCGACCGCGAGCGCCTCACCCTCCTCATCGACGATCTCCTGGACACCGCCATCCACCTCTCCCCCGGGGGGGGCAACATCCTCGTGCGCCTCGCGCGCAAGGAGGACGAGATCGTCCTCTCCACCGAGTGCCGCTCGGCCCAGCTCCCCGAGAGCCGCCCGGCCTCCATCCTCGAGTGGCTGGAGGAGGACATCGAGGAGGCGGGGGCCTTGGTGGGCACCGGCCTCAGCCTCTACCGCGCCCACCTCACCGCGGGGATGCTGGGCGGCCGGATGGACGTGGCCTCCCTGGAGGAGGACGGAGGCGTCTCCTTCATCGTCCGCATCCCCTTCCTCGAGGAGCCGGCCGTCCGTGCCTGAGCGCCGCCGCGTCGCCGCCTCCGCCCTGGCCGACTTCGCCGCCCGGGCCATCCGCACCCTGGGCGCGCCCGGGGACATGGCGCGCACGGCGGCCGAGGTCCTGGCCGCCGCCGACCTGCGGGGCATCTTCAGCCACGGCGTGGCGGGGGGGACGGGCCTCATGGAGCTGGTCGAGCGCACGCGGGCCAAGGCCATCGACCCGGCCGCCCGGCCCGAGGTGAAGCGCCGGGAGGACCAGGCCGCCGCCTCGATGGACGGCCGGGGAGGCATGGGGCCCGTCGCCGCCATGCAGGCCGCCCACTTGGCGGGGGACCTGGCCGAGCGCTACGGGGTGGGCCGGGTGCACGTCCGCAACGCCAACCACTTCGGGGCCGCCTGCGTCTACGTCGAGGCCCTGGCCGCCCGGGGCCTCGCCGCCCGGGCCACCTGCACCTCGGGGGCCTGGCTCGTGCCCTACGGGGGGGAGCGCGTCCGCCTGGGCACCAATCCCATCGCCTGGGTGATGCCCCTCGGGGAGGGCGAGGAGCCCATCGTCATCGACATCGCCACCACCCAGCGGGCGGTGAGCCCGGCCATCCGCGCCGCCCGGGCGGGGGACCCCCTCCCGCCGGACTACATGGTGGACGAGCGCGGCGCCCCGCTCGAGGGCGTGGTCCCCTACGAGAGGCTCCTCAAGGGCTCGGTGCGCCCCCTGGGCGGGGAGCGCTTCGGCTACAAGGGCTCGGGCCTGAACATCCTGGTGGAGCTCGACAACGTGATGGGCGGGGGCTCGACGGAGCGCATCCCCAACATGCGCGAAACCCCGCACAGCCGGGTCTCCCAGACCTTCGAGGCCTGGCGGGTCGACGTGCTCTATCCCGAGGCCGAGGCCCGCCGCCGCCTGGCCGAGACGGTGGCCGACATCCGGCGCTACGGCGGCCCCGGGATGCTCATGCCGGGGGAGCGCGAGGCGCGTCACAAGGCCGACGCCCTCCGGAACGGAATCCCCTACGAGCCCTCCCAATGGGAGACCCTGCGCCGGCTGGGGGAGGAGACGGGGGTCGAGCCGCCGGGGCCGGTGGGATGAGGCGAGGGGACCGAACGCGCCCGTAGGGGCGAGGCATGCCTCGCCCCTGCAATCGCCTCGTCGGCGGATGTGTCTGTAGGGGCGACCCCCCGTGGCCGCCCCGCCAGGGCAGGCGCGGGGGCCTGCCCCTACGAGCGCCCGAGAGGGAAAGCCAGAACAGGTATCCGTAGGGGCGGTTCGCGAACCGCCCCTACATCATCCATAGCGAACACGTCCGTAGGGGCGAACCTCGTGTTCGCCCTCTGTCGTCATGGCGGGGACTCTGCGGCGCCCGTGACCATCTAGCCTCTCTCCTCCTCCCACCGGGAGGTCGGGCCCGCATGGGCCCGAGGGGGGAGGGAAACGCATCGGCGGAGGCCCTCTCCCCCACCCTACCCTCCCCCGGAGGGGGAGGGGAAAAGCATTGCGGCCAGTGCGCCTCCCTCCGTAGGTGCGCACGACCGCATACCACTCGGATTGTTTGATCGGGTGGGTGAACGCGCCGCCCCCTACGCCCGATCCTCGGGCCCGGGGGCGTTCGCGTCCTCAGGGACGGGCTCGAGCCGGACGCTCTCGATCTGGCGCTCGGTGGCGGCCTCGATGGTGAAGATCCAGCCCTCCACCACGATCTGCTCGCCCGCCTTGGGGATGCGGCCGAACCTCTCGAGGAGGAACCCCCCGAGGGTGTTGTAGTCGCCGTCGGGGACCGGGACGGAGAGCTCGTCGCGCACCGCCTCGATCTCCATCCGGGCGTCCACCATGTACTTCCGGTCGCCCACCCGGCGGAAGAGGCGCACCTCGTCCACGTCGTACTCGTCGCTGATCTCGCCGACGATCTCCTCGACCAGGTCCTCGACGGTCACCACGCCGACGCAGCCGCCGTACTCGTCCACCACGATGGCCAGCTTGTGCTTCTCCCGCTGGAGGTCGGCGAGGAGGTCGTCGGCGGGCTTCGAGTCGGGGACGTAGTACACCTCCCGCACGAGGCCGGGCTTCGAGAGGAGAGGCCCCGCCGCCTCGGGCCCCAGCGCCAGGATGTCGCGCGCGTACACCACGCCCACGATGTGGTTGATGTTCTCCCGGTAGACGGGGATGCGGGAGTGGCCGTCCTTCTCGATCCGCTCGATGGCGTCCTCGACCGTCCCCTGCTCGTCCACGGCCGAGACGTCCACCAGGGGCACCATCACGTCGTCCGCGCGCAGGTCGCCGAAGGAGAAGATGCGGCCGATCATCTTCCGCTCGACCGGGTGGACGTCCCCCTCGCTCGGCTCCTCGACGAGGGCCTCGAGCTCGCGGCGGGTGATGAAGGTGGAGCTCTCCTCGCGGGCGGTCTTCCCGCCGGTCACCAGGCCGATCAGCAGGCTGACCGCCCAGACGGCCGGGTAGGCCCCGACCCGCGCCGCCCAGACGATCGGTGCGATGCGGGGGGCGATGACGTCGGCGCGCTCCTGGAAATAGCTCTTCGGCATCACCTCGCCGAAGATCACCAGGAAGGGGATGACCACCAGGATCGAGAGCAGCTCGCCGTAGCGCGGGCCCGCGACCTGGATGGCCGCCAGGGTGGCGATCGAGACGTTCGTCACGAAGGAGGCGTTGTGCCAGGTGAGGATGGTGCCGTGGAGCCACTCGGGCCGGGCGAGAAGGTCGAGGGCGAGCCCGGCCCCGCGGTGGCCCTCGTCCGCCATCGCCCGCAGGCGGTTCCGGTTCGCCGAGACGATGGCGATCTCGGCCCCGGCGAAGAACGCCTCGAAGAGGAGCAGGACGAAGCCGGCGGCGAGGACGAGGGAGAGGGGCATCAGGCGCCCTCCTCCAGCCGCTTCGCCCGGATGCGGACGGCGCCGGTGGGCCGGGCCTCGACCACCATGAGCTCCACCCCTCCCCAGGCCACCCGCTCGCCGGCCCGGGGGATGCGGCCCAGCAGGGTGAACACCACGCCGCCCAGGGTCTGGGCCTCCGGGTGCCCGGGGACCTTCCAGCCGGTCGCGGCGGAGAAGTCCTCGAGGGTGGTGCGGGCGCGGCAGAGGTAGGCGTCCTCCGCCTCGGCCTGGATCCAGTCCTCCGTGGCCTGATCGAACTCGTCCTGGAGCTTCCCGAAGATCTCCTCCAGCAGGTCCTTCATCGTCACCAGGCCCTCCACTCCCCCAAACTCGTCCAGGACCACGGCGAGGTGGGTCCGCCGCTGGCGGAAGACACGGAAGAGGGCGTCGAGCTTCATGCCCGAGGGGACATAGATCGGCCGGCGGAGCATGGCAGGCGCGAGCCGCTCGCCGGGCCCGGAGGCGCGGCGGAGGTGCCGCAGGAAATCCTTGACGTAGAGGATGCCGATGATGTTGTCGCGGTCCCCGCCGTAGATGGGGATGCGGGAGTGAGGGGCGTTGCGGACGCGCTCCATCACCTCGGTCAGGGGCAGGTCCGCCTCCCAGCACACCATCTCGGTGCGGGGAATGGCCACCTCGCCGGC
Source organism: Candidatus Tectomicrobia bacterium (assembly GCA_016192135.1). Lineage (NCBI taxonomy): Bacteria > Pseudomonadati > Candidatus Tectimicrobiota > Candidatus Tectimicrobiota bacterium. The sequence continues at coordinate 53,438 of JACPUR010000023.1, forward strand.
CGTCGAGTCGTGGAACTCGAAGACGTTCTGGATGTAGGTGCGCTCGGCGGCGTCGAGCGCGCCCCCGGCGTGGCCCGCCTCCACCCAGTCGAGGAACTCGCCCTCCATGAGGACGTTCCGCCGGACCCGGGGCGGGGCGCCCAGGAGCGTCAGCACCCGGTTCACGATCTGCAGCACGGCCCAGCGGAGAGGGGTGGCTATCCAGGAGAAGGCCGCGAGCGGGGGCGCCGCGAGGCGGGCCGCGGGCTCGGTGAAGCGCGACGCGAGGCACTTGGGGGTGATCTCGCCGGCGACCATCAGGATGGGCGTCATCAGGATGGGCGCGAGCCAGGAGCGCTCCGGGCCGAGCACGAGGACCAGCCCGCCCGCGAACAGGGCCGAGGCCGCGATGTTCACGATCTCGTTCCCGATGAGAATCGAGGTGATCAGGCGCCGGGGGCGGTCCAGGAGGTCGGCGACCAGGCGCCCCACCCCTCCCTCCTGGCGCATCGTCTGCACCCGGGGACGGGGGAGGGAGAACAGGGCCACCTCGCTGGCCGAGAAGACCGCCGAGAAGGCGAGGAGGAGGACGAACAGCAGGACGCGGAAGAGCAGCTCCCCTTCCATATCCCTACCCCCTCCCCGGGCGGCGCGGACGCTCCCCGCGCGGCCGGGGGGCGGCCGGACGGCGCCTGGATGCCGGGGGCTCGGGTTCCGGCGGGCCTGGGTCGGCGATCAAAGGGAGAGGTTCCTCAGATAGGCGCGGAAGGAGGGCCCCAGGTCCTCGCGGGCGAGGGCATACTCCACCGTGGCCTGCAGGAATCCCAGCTTGTCGCCCGCGTCATAGCGCTTGCCCTCGAACTCGTAGGCGTACACCGGCTGGCTCCCGAGGAGGAGGCGGATGCCGTCGGTGAGCTGGACCTCGCCCTTCGGGTCCTTCGGGGTGCGCTCCAGGACGCCGAATATCTCGGACGGCAGGATGTAGCGCCCGATGATGGCGAGGTCGGAGGGGGCCTTCTCCGGCGAGGGCTTCTCCACCATCCCCTTGAGCGAGGTGAGCCGCAGGCCCGGCGCGGGGCTCCCGTCCGGGACGACCACGCCGTATTTCGATACCTGATCCCTGGCCACCCGCATCGCCGCGACCACCGCGCCGCCGCGCGCCTCCTGGACATCGGCGAGCTGGCGGATGGCGGGGACCTCGCTGCGAATCAAGTCGTCGCTCAGGATGACGGCGAAGGGCTCGTCGCCCACCACGTCCTTGGCGCAGAGGACGGCGTGGCCCAGCCCGCCCGGCACCTTCTGCCGGATGGAGGAGATGTGCGCCTTCCGCGAGATCTCCTGGACGATCTCGAGGTGGCTCTCCTGCCCCCGCTTGCGCAGGTGGTCCTCCAGCTCGTAGGCCACGTCGAAATGGTCCACCATCGAAACCTTCCCGCGCCCCGTGATGAACACGATCTGGTCGATCCCCGCGTCCAGCGCCTCCTGGACCCCGATCTGGATCTGCGGGGTGTCCACGATGGGGAGCATTTCCTTCGGGATCACCTTCGTGGCGGGAAGAAACCGCGTGCCGAGGCCGGCGACCGGAAAAACGGCTTTTCGCACTTTGCTCAATGGCTATCCCAATGGAAAAGGAAGAATAATCCGGAGGCGAGCCGCGCGGGTGAGCCTGACGCTGCTTCCGGGATCATAGGGAAGCCCCGCCCCCCCGTCAAGGAAGCGGCCCCCCGGCCAGGACGGCGTCGAACTCCGCCTCGCCGAGCACCCGCACCCCGAGCTTCTCGGCCTGCGCGAGCTTGGAGCCAGCGGCCTCGCCCGCCACCACGTAGTCCGTGTTCTTGCTGACCGACCCCGTCACCCGGCCGCCCAGCGCCTCGATGGCCCGCTTGGCCTCGTCCCGGGTGCGGGAAGAGAGCGCCCCCGTGAGGACGAAGGTCTTGCCGGCGAGGGAGGCGCCGCCGCCCGCCGCCCGCGCGGGGGAGGCCGGCCGCACCCCGGCCGCGAGGAGGTTCTCCACCATCCGCCGGGAGCGCTCCTCCTCGAAGAAAGAGCGGATGCTCCGGGCCACCTGGGGGCCCACCTCGTGGACGGCCATCAGCTCCGCCTCCTCGGCCGCCATGAGAGCCTCGATGGATCCGAAGCGGGCGGCCAGGACATCGGCCAGGTGCTCGCCCACGTGGCGGATGCCCAGGGCGTAGATGAAGCGCCCGAGGCTCCGCGTCCGGGCCTTCTCGATGGCCGCGGCCAGGTTCTCCGCCGATTTCTTGCCCATCCGCTCGAGCGCGGCGAGCGCCTCCGGCGCGAGGCGGAAGAGATCGGCCGGCTCCCGGACCAGCTCCTTGTCCACGAGCTGGTTCACGAGCTTCTCGCCCAGGCCGTCGATGTCCAGGGCGTGCCGCGAGCCGAAGTGGCGCAGGCTCTCGCGCACCACGGCGGGGCACAGGGGATTCGGGCAGCGGAGCGCCGCCTCGCCCTCCTCGCGGCGGACGCCCGTGCCGCAGACCGGGCACGCGCGCGGCATCTGGACGGCGCGGGCGCCGGGGGGGCGCTTCTCCTTCACGACCGAGACCACCTCGGGGATCACGTCCCCCGCCCGCTGGATGAGAACGGTGTCACCCACGCGGACGTCCTTGCGGCGCATCTCCTCCTCGTTGTGCAGGGTGGCGCGGGAGACCTCCACCCCGCCCACCCGCACCGGCCGCATGGCGGCGACGGGCGTGATCGCCCCGGTGCGGCCCACCGAGAAGAGGACGCCCTCGACCACGGTCGCCGCCTGGCGGGGGGGGAACTTGTAGGCGATAGCCCACCGCGGGGCGCGGGAGGTGGCGCCCAGCTCGCGCTGGAGGTCGAAGGCGTCCACCTTGAGCACGACGCCGTCGTACTCGTAGGGGGAGCGCTCGCGGCCCGCCAGCATCTCGCGGTGCCAGGCGAGGGCCTCGTCCAGGCTCCCGCAGCGCCTCCAGGCCGGGTTCACCGGGAGGCCCCACGCCTTGAACGTGTCGAGCAGCTCGGCCTGGGACTTGAACGCGTGGCCCTCCATGCGCCCCGCGCCGTAGAAGCAGACGGCCAGCGGGCGGGCGGCCGTGATGCGCGAGTCGAGCTGGCGCAGGGAGCCCGCCGCCGCGTTGCGCGGGTTGGCGAAGAGGGGCTCGCCCGCCTCCCCGCGCGCCCGGTTGAGTCGCTCGAAATCGGCGATGCGCATGAATATCTCCCCGCGCGCGGCGAGGAGGCGGGGCGGGGGCGGGCCGCCGGGGGGCGTCCGGAGGCGGAGGGGGACCCCCTGGACCGTCCGCAGGTTTTCCGTCACATCCTCCCCGCGCTCGCCGTCCCCGCGCGTGCCCCCCGCCTCGAGGACGCCGCCCCGGTAGATGATCTCGACGGCCAGCCCGTCGAGCTTGGCCTCGGCGGTGTAGGCGATGGACGCCACCTCGCGGTCGTAGGTCTGGCGGAGGAAGCGGGCGGCCCGCTCCTCGAAGGCGCGCACCTCCCCTTCGGTGAGGGCGTTCTCGAGGCTGAGCATGGGCGGGTCGTGCTCGAAGACCTCGAACGCATCGAGGGGCGGCGCCCCGACGCGGCGGGTGGGTGAATCGGGACGGGCCAGGGCGGGATAGGCGGCCTCGAGGTCCTGGAGCTCGCGGAAGAGGCGGTCGTACTCGGCGTCCTCGATCTCGGGGCTGTCGAGGGCGTAGTACAGGTGGCTGTGCCGGTGGAGCTCCTCGGCGAGCTCCTCGGCCCGGGCGCGCACGTTCCGGGGGACGCGGCTGGGGTCAGTCATGGCCGTTCATGGCTGGCGGGGAGGGCTCGGCGGGCGCTTCCCTCACTGCAAGTTCTTCAGGCGCTCCGCCGCGGTACGGGCGGCCTCGGAGTTGGGGTACCTCTGCTGCAGCCGCATCAGCAGCTCCCGGGCGCTCGCGCGGTCCCCCAGGTTGAGGAAGGACAGGCCCTCCTGCAAGAGGGCGTCGGGCGCCTTGTCGCCGTTGGCGTAGTCCACCTGCACCTTGTTGAAGGCCAAGATGGCCCGCTCGTAGTTGCGCTCCTCGAAGTAGGTCTGCCCGATCCAGTACTGGGCGTCGTCGGCCAGCTCGTGGCCCGGATGCTTGGCGAGGAAGGCGCCTAGCAGGCTCCGCGCGCGGGGATAGCTCCGGTCCTCCTGCAATGCCTTGAGGGCCTGGTTGAACTCCTCCTCGGGCCCGGAGAGCCTGGCCTCGGCGGGAGGCGCCTGGGGCGCCTCGGACGGCTGCGGCGCGCGTGCCGCGGGCGGAGCGCCCGGGACGGCGGCCGGCGGGGCGCCTTCCCCGGCGGGGGGAGCGCCCGGCCTGGCCTCGGCGGGGGGGCCCGGCTGCGCCGGGGCGCCGGAGCGGCCGGAGCGCGCCAGGGCGAGCTCGTTCTCCAGCGATTCCACCCGGCCCCGCATCTCCTCGAGCTGCTGCCCTAGCTTCTGGACCGAGGCTTCGCCGTCGCGGCGGCCGCGCTCGAGGCTGTCCACCAGGCCCTGCATGGCCCGGCGAATCTCCTCGATCCGTTCCTCCTGGTTCGACAGGCCGCGCCGGAGGCCCACGAGGCTCTCGCGCACGTCCGGGGACGCCCCGGGGGCCGCCCCCGGGGGGGGCGGCGGCGAGGCGGGCTCCGGGAGGCCGCCGAGCCTTCCCTCGCCCGGGGCCGCGCACCCGCCCAGCAGGAGGGCGAGGACCCAGGGGGCGAGCCGGACGAAAGCGGGAGCGAGATTCATGCGCATGAGAAAAAAACTCCTCGGCGGGGCTCGCCCGCCGAGGAGTCCTTCCTTCGGAAAAAACCGGGCAAGCGCTTAGTTCATCCCCGCCGGAATCCCTCCGGTCACGTTGAACTTCGCGCGGCGGTTCTTGGCCCAGGCCAGCTCGTTGCGGCGCGGATCCAGGGGGCGCTCCTTGCCGAAGCTCACCGTCTCGATCCGCGAGGCGTCCACGCCCAGGGAAACCAGATAGTCCTTGGCGGCCTGGGAGCGGCGATGTCCGAGGGCGATGTTGTACTGCACCGTGCCGCGCTCGTCGGCGTGGCCCTCGATCTGGATCTTGATCGTCGGGTTATCGGCCAGGAACTTGCCCTTCGCATCCATGATGGGACGCATGTCGGGCCGGATTTCAGACTTATCGAAATCGAAATGAACGAGGTCGTTCTCGAAGCTCGCCAAGCCCGACTTGAACGCCTCCCGGCGGCGCTGGCGCTCGGCCTCGGTCATGCTTCCAGCCTCTTGCTGGCCGGCACGGGCACCGGGAGCGGAGGTCACCGCCTCGTCGCTCTTCACCGTCTGTTGAGCGCAGCCGGTCGTGACTGCCAACAGGGCCACGCCCAACATGGCCAGTCCCACCCGCTTCCAACTCGCCGCTTGCGACATTCAGACTTCCTCCTCGATTCCCGAAAAGGCGCTCGGGTCGCGCGTAAAACTTAATTTTACAAGAGGTTACACAACCTCTTTCCTTCGGGTCCCGGGCATGCGCAAGTAGAAAGTTACCCAATTTCGAAACAGCCATTAAGTATAAGTCGGCGCCCCCGGCGGAGCAAGGGGGGTTTTTAGGAAATTTTAACCTGTTTCAGAATCGCCGGCCCATCACGGCAGGGCGGGCGACCACGCCGGCTCCTGGCCGAGCTGAAGGCGCTTGAGTTCGGTTCCGGCCGAGGTCATGACGTAAATCTCCTTCCGGCCCGAGCGATCCGACGAAAAGGTGAGGTGCCGGCCATCGGGCGACCAGCTGGGCGACTCGTTCTTTCCCTGGGCGCCCGTCAGGCGGCGCAGGTCGGAGCCGTCGGGATTGACCGTGACGATATCGATCGAGACGTGGTCGCTGACCCGGGTGGAGTAGGCGATGCGGTCCCCGCGCGGGCTCCACCGGGGCTCGGTGTTGTAGGTGCCCTGGAAGCTGATCCGCCGGGGGTCGCTCCCGTCCGCGTTCATCACGTAGATCTGGGGACCGCCCGATCGCCCCGAAGCGAACACGATGCGCCTGCCGTCCGGGGAGAACGAGGGCGTGACGTCGATCCCGAAGCTGCGGCTGAGGCGGGACCTCACGCGGGTGGCCATCTCGTAAAGGACGAGCTGATAGGTGCGGCCCGTCCGCTCGGCGTAGGCGAAGAAGCGGCTGTCGGGGGAGAAGTTCCCGCCGATGCCCTGGGCGGCGGGCGCGTTGACGCGGAACTCGGCCCCTCCGTTGGTGGGGAGGATGAACACCCCCGGCGGGCTCGACTTGAACGAGGAGTAGGCGAGCCACCGGCCGTCGGGGGACCAGGCGGGTGCGTTGTTGCCCATGCCGTTGCGCGTCACCCGCCGGAGGTCGGCGCCGTCCCAGTCCATGATGTAGATCTCGCCGCGCTCGGCGGGCGAGCTGCGCGAGACGAAGGCGATCTGCGTGTCGAAGATGCCCTTCTCGCCGGTGTAGCGCTCGAGGACGGCGTTGGCGAAGCGGTGGGCCATCAGCCGCCAGCTCGAGCGCGGGTACTGGAAGCGCTTGCCGAGCTCCTGCGCCCCGCGTGCGGTGTCGTAGAGGAAGATCTCGGCCGTGATGGAATTCCCGCCGACCGTGTAGCCGCCCTTGACCAGGCCCTCGGCCTTCACCACGTTCAGCCACTCGGGGAACTTCTGCTCCTCGAGGCGTATGCCCGCCTGGAGGGGGTTCTCCGGGTAGCTCCGCCGGTCCTGGACGTAGAAGAGCCCCGTGCGCGAGAGGTCCTCCTCGATCACCTGGGCGATCTGGAGGCCGAGCGGGTCGCGGGGCCCGTCGAGCGGCCGGAGCTCCGGGATCGCGAGCCGGATCTTGCGCGCGGCGGGGGAATAGATGTCGATGAAGGTCCGGGACGCCGCGAGCGCCCCGGGAGCCGGCGGCCCGGCGGCGAACCCCGCGAGGAGAAGAAAAAGGAAGAGGCGCAGCCGGCCCCGGAGGCGCGGCCGGGCCCCGGGCTCATTCACCGTACCGGCCCACCCTCGAGCGTCAGCGGCAGAAGCTCGCGCCGCAGAAACGGAATCCCAAAGCAAGCACACTCTCCTTCACCGAATTGGGCGGCACGGGGAACGCGGGCGTCGCGGCCCGCTCCACGGCCCGCAAGGCGGCCTCGTCGTAGACCTTGTTGCCGCTCGACTTCTCGATTTTCAGGCCGCGGACGCCCCCGCCGCGGTCGACATCCACCGCGATCGTGACGCTCAGCCTGTCCAGGTCCGTCAGATTGAGGGGAATCGTCCAGAAGCTGCGAACCCGCTCGCCCAGGAGGCCGTAGTAGCGCTCGAGCTCGGTGCGGGCGACGCCCCCGCCGCCCCCTCCGATGCTGCCGCCGCCCTGGCCGTCCCCGCCGCCCTCGCCCGGATGCCCCGCGGGCGGGGTCTGGGCGCGCGCCGCCTGGGACGCCTCCTTCTGCCGGCGGTCGGCCTCGCGCTTGAGGTTCGCCTCGTACTGGCGGCGCCAGCGGTCCTCGCGCTCCCGCCGCTCGCGGATCTCCTTGAGGCGCGCGTCGCGCTCGCGCTGCTTGCGCTCCCGCTCGTCCCTCTCCTTCCGCTCCCTCGCGGCCTTCTCGGCCTGCTCCGCCTGGAGCTGCCTGATCCGGCGGATGTTCTCGATCTCCTCCTTGCTGGGCGCGGGCGGCTTCTTCGCCTCGGGCGCCTTGGGCGCCGCGGGGACGGGAACCGCCTTCTCCTTCAGGTCCTCGGGGCGGTCCCCGGACTTCCCCTTCTGGGAGCCGCCCGGGATCTGGTCCGCGCCCACCAGGCTCACGGCGGTGCCGCTGCCGTAGAACCTGGCCTTGGTCTCGGAGGGATGGTAGAGGGTCCAGCCGAACAGCAGGACGTGGAGCGCGACCGACCCGGCCCAGGCGCGGCGGAAGCGCGGGTCCTGGATGAGGGGCCGCGAGGGCCCGGCGCCGTGCGGGGCCTCGGGCGCGGCATCCTCCGCCAGCGCCGCCAGGCGGTCCTTCCCGTTCGGCGGGGTTCTCATGCGAGCCTCACCGCCGGCGCCGGCTCGCGCTCTCGGGCTCGAGAGGGTCCGTCACCATGTTGAGCTTCGTGATTCCCGCCGCGCGGATGACGGCCATCGTCTCGACCACCCGGCCGTAGGGGACCGTCCGGTCGGCGCGCAGGAAGATCTCCTTGTTCGCCCGCGACCGGAACAGCGCGGCGATCTTCGGCTGGAGCTCCGCGAGCTCGTGCGGGTGATCGTTCAGGTAGACCTTCTGCCCGCGGTCCACGGTGACGACCACCGCGTCCTCGGCGACGCGGGACCTCTCCGCGGTCACCTTGGGGAGATCCACGTTGACGGCCTGGTTCTGCGTCTCGAGGAGCGGGGCCGTCACCATGAAGATCACCAGCAGCACCAGCATCACGTCCACGAGGGGCGTGACGTTGATCTCCGACATCGCACTGCCGCGCGTGATTTTTACAGCCATGGCGCCCTCTCCCCCTACATCCGCATGAAGTGCCGGCCCACGAGGTTGAGGAAGTCGGCGGTGAAGTTCTCGATGTCGTTCGCGATGACCTTCACGCGGTTCTGGTAATGGTTGTAGGCGATGACGGCCGGGATGGCGGCCGCGAGGCCCAGGGCGGTGGCGATGAGGGCCTCGCTGATGCCCGGCGCCACCACCGCCAGGCCGGCCGAGCCGCGCGAGCCGATCTCCCGGAAGGAGTTCATGATGCCCCACACCGTCCCGAACAGCCCGATGAAGGGAGTGGCGCTGCCGGTCGTCGCCAGGAAGGTCAGCAGGCGCTCGAGCTTGCCCACCTCCTGGTTGGCCGCGCGCCGGAGCGCCCGCTCCACGGTCTCGACGCCGGTTGACTCCGTCGTGGTGAGGACGGAGGCCTCCTCGGCCCCTCCTCCCTTGGCGGAGCGCGCCTTGACCACCTGCTCCACCTCCTGGTAGCCCGCCGCGAACACCTGGCCGATCGGGCTGTCGCCGAACTCGCCCGTCTCGTTGTAGAGGTGGTCGAGCCGCTTCGCCTTCCAGAACACCGCGAGGAAGTCGTCCGAGCGATGCCTCGCGCGCCGCAGCTCGAAGTATTTCCAGATGATGATCGCCCAGGACGAGAGCGAGAAGGCGATGAGCATGAGCAGGACGAAGAACACAACGCCGCTCGACCGGAACGCCAGGCCCCACAGATCCATCTCGGAGGCGATGGGGCCGTTGGCGGGCGGAATGGGAGCGGCAGTGGCGGCGAAAATGGACAGAGAAACCACCGGATGGATCCTCCAGGCCAGGCGGGCAGCAAAGTATCGCGCTTTTGCAAAAGGCAGTCAATACAGCGGTTTTTCGGGAAACATTGACACGGATTCTCGGGCTTTTCATAATCCCCCGGCACCCGCCCGCCACGGAGGTTTGCGCGTGGACGCCCTGGAGCGCGCAAAGAAAAACGCCGTCGACTGCGTGGACAGCCTCGCGGGCGACCTCTGGACGCTCTCCCGGGAGATCCACCGGGACCCGGAACCGAGCCTCCAGGAGCACCGCGCCTGCCGCCGCCTCTGCGCCTTCCTCGAGGGCCAGGGCTTCGAGGTCCGAAAAGGGGTGGGCCGGCTTCCGACCGCCTTCGAGGCCCGCCGCCCCGCCCGGCGCGGGCGCCCGGCCGTCTCCTTCCTCTCGGAATACGACGCCCTGCCGGGCCTGGGCCACGCCTGCGGGCACAACGTCATCGGAGTGGCGAGCGCCGGGGCGGGGGCCGCGCTGGCCCGGGCCGTGGGGCCGGAGGCGGGGGCGGTGGTGGTGACCGGCACCCCGGCCGAGGAGGCGGGCGGAGGTAAGGTTTTCCTCGCGAAACAAGGCCTTTTCCGGGGGCTGGACGCCGTGATGATGTTCCACCCGGCGGGAGAAACCCGGGCGGAGGTGAACTTCCTGGCCTTGAACGAGCTGCGCTTCCACTTCACCGGGCGGGCCGCGCACGCCTCGGCCTCCCCGGAAAGAGGCATCAACGCCCTGGACGCCGTCCTGGCCACCTTCCAGGCCGTCGCCGCCCTGCGCCAGCACATCCCCCCGGAGGACCGCGTGCACGGCGTCATCACCGAGGGAGGGGAGGCCCCGAACATCGTCCCGGCCCGCGCCTCGGCCTGGTTCTACGTCCGGAGCACGACCCCCGGGGGGGTGAAGGCCCTCGCCCGGCGGGTGGAGGACTGCGCCCGGGGGGCCGCCCGGGCCACCGGCGCCCGGCTGCGCATCTGGCGCAATCCCGTCGCCTACGCCCCGATGCGCGTCAACCGCTCCCTCGCCTCTCTCTTCCGCGAGAACCTCCGCCGGCTCGGGGTGCGCGAGCCCGACCCGCTGCCGCCCCTGGCCATGGGCTCATCCGACGTGGGCAACGTGAGCCAGGCGGCGCCCACCATCCATCCCGAGATCCAGATGGTGCCGGCCGGCGTCTCGGCCCACACCCCGGCCTTCGCCCGCGCGGCCGGGGGAGCGCCCGGCCGCAAGGCCCTCCTCCTGGGCGCCAAGGCGCTCGCCATGACGGGCGCCGACATCCTCCTGAACGCGAAGGCCCGCTCCCGGGTGCAGGCCGAGTTCCAGGCCGCCGGGAGGAGGCGATGAGGCGCCCCGCCCTCCTCCTCGCGGGGCTGCTCCTGGCCGCCGGCCCGGCGCTCGCCGCCCCTTCCAAGCCCGCCCCGCCCAAGCTCTCCGCCGCGCCCGCCTCCCCGCCTCACGTCGTGCCCATGCCGGAGGGGGTACGTTCGGCGGCGGAGCGCGAGGACCTCCCCGCGCTGCTGCGGGCGCTGGAGTCCATCCCGGACGGCCCGGACGGCCGCCGCGCCTTCCTCGAGGGCTACGCCCATCTCCAGGCGGGGCGGCCGGAGGAGGCCATCCCCCGGCTGCGCCGGGCGCTCGAGCGGGCCCCCGACCTCAAGAGCCACGCCCTCTACTTCCTGGCCCTCGCGGCGGAGAAGCGCAAGGACGATGAGGCCGCCCGCAGTGCCCTCGAGGAGCTCCTGAAGGCCGACCCCAGCCACCCGCACGCGCCCCAGGCGCACGAAACCCTCGCCCGCCTCGCCCTCCGGCGCGCGGCGCCCCGCGAGGCGGCGAAATGGCTGTGGGGCCTCCTCCGCCTCTACCCGAACCACGAGCGGGCGGACGCCCATCTCGCGCTCCTCGCCCAGGCCCTGGAGGAGGCGGGCGACCCGCGCGAGGCGGCGCTCGCCTGGCGGCGGCTTTGGCTGGACCTCCCCGAGAGCCCGCTCTCGGCCCAGGCGATCGGGCGCGCGGAGGGCCTGGCCCTCCTGGCCAAGCCGCCGCTCCCCCCCCTTCAGGCCCCGGACCACTACCTGCGCGCCCGCCGCCTCCAGCGGCTCCACCGCCACCGCGAGGCCCTCGAGGCCTACCGCGAGCTGGACCGCCGGTTCCCGGGTTCCCCCTACGCGGGACAGGTCCGGCACCGCATGGCCATCGCGCTCTACTCCCTCCGGCGCACCGCGGAGGCCCGCATCGCGCTCGAGGAGGCGGTGCGCAGCGCGCCCCCGGCCTCGCCCGCCCGGGCCGAGGCCCGCTACCACCTCATGCGCAATCACCTTCGGGCTGACGACAAACTCGCCTTCGAGGAGGACGCCAAGCTTCTCCTCCAGGAGAGCCCGAACTCCCCCTGGGCGGCCCGGGGGCTGAACCTCCTCGCCCACGTGCACGGCGACGACGGCGAGCGCGACCTCGCGGCGAAGTACTTCGAGCAGCTCATCCGCCAGTACCCCGCCTCGCCGCTCGCGCCCAAGGCGCTGTGGCAGCTCTCCTGGGTGCGGTTCGAGGAGCGCGACGACGCGGCGGCCCTCAAGGGCTTCCAGGAGCTGGTCCGCCGCTACCCGGACCACCCGCTCGTCCCCTCGGCGCTCCACTGGTCGGGCGCGGCGTCGGAGCGCTCGGGCGAGCGCGACCGGGCGGTTCCCCACTACCGCGACTGCGTGCGCCAGGGCCGCCACCAATACTACGGGCACCTCTGCCTGGAGGCTCTCGGGCGCCTGGCGCGCGAGGGGCTGACGGGCGCGGCCTCGCCGCCCCCGCCGGGCGAGGCGGGCTTCCGGGAGTGGAACGCCCCACCCGCCGGGCCCCTGGAGCCCGGGGCGCTCTCCCACTGGCGCGCGGCGGAGCTGCTCGCCTCGATGGGCCTCCATCACCTGGCGGGGGAGGAATACGAGCGGCTGGGCCCCTCGCCCTACTTCCGCTACCGGGCGGCGATGGCCTTCTCGCGCCGGGGGTTCCACGAGCGCGCGGCGCCGATCCTCCAGGGGCAGTTCCGCGGCGCCATCCGGACGGGGGGAGCGGACCTGCCGCCCGAGTTCTGGCGGGCGATCTTCCCCCTGCGGGCCGGGCCGGGGCAGGTGGACGGCGTCGACCCGCTCCTGGTCAACGCCATCATCAAGGCCGAGAGCTCCTTCGACCCCAGGGCCTTCTCCCCCGCCGGGGCGATGGGCCTCATGCAGCTCATGCCCGGGACGGGCCGCAGCCTCGCCCGGCGGGTCAAGCTCAGCCTCGCGTCGGACAGCCAGCTCTTCGACCCGGAGCTGAACGTGCGGCTGGGCTCCCTCTACCTCGCGGGGCTCGTCAAGGAGTTCGGCGGGGAGCTCGTCCCCGCGATCGCGAGCTACAACGCGGGCCGCAACGTGGTGAGGCGCTGGTGGCAGAAGCGGGGGGACGAGCCGATGGCCGTCTTCATCGAGCGCATCCCCTACCAGGAGACGCGCGAGTACGTGAAGCGGGTCCTCGGCTACTACCGCGAGTATCGCCGCGTCTACGGCGTCGGCCGCGCCTCCGGCTCCCCCTCATGAGGGAATCCCCGCACACCCTGGGCGTCGGCCTCATGTCGGGGACCTCGGCCGACGGCGTGGACGCCGCCCTGGTCAAGATCGCGGCGGGGAAGGCCGAGCTCGCCCACTTCCATTCCGCGCCCTACCCGCCCCGCCTGCGCGAGCGCATCCTGCGCGCGGCGGGGGAGCCGGGGGCCTCGACGGCCGAGATCTGCTCCCTCCACCGCGAGATCGGCGAGGCCTTCGCCCGGGCGGCGCTCGAGCTGCTCGCGGCGGCGGGGGTCGTCTTCCACCGCGTGGGATTCATCGGGAGCCACGGCCAGACCGTGCGCCACCTGCCCGAGGGAGGCGAAGGGGCGGACGGCCCCCTTCTCCCCTCCACCCTCCAGCTCGGGGACGCGGCCGTCATCGCCGAGCGCACGGGGCTGACCGTGGTGGCGGACTTCCGCGCCCGGGACGTGGCCGCCGGGGGCTCGGGCGCCCCGCTCACCCCCTGGGCCCACCGCTTCCTCTTCGAGCGGCCGGGCGCGCCCTGCGCCTTCCTCAACCTGGGCGGGATCTCGAACCTCACCTACATCCCGCCGGCGGGGCGGCCGGGGCTTTTCGGCTTCGATTGCGGGCCCGCCAACATGGCCATCGACGGCTACGTCGAGCGCTGGACCGGCGGGGCCGAGCGTTTCGACCGCGGGGGGGCCCTCGCCGCCCGGGGCCGGGTGGACGAGGAGGCCCTCGCCGCCCTGATGGCGCACCCCTTCCTCCACCTCCCTCCTCCCAAGAGCACGGGCCGGGAAACCTTCGGCGCCGCCTTCCTCGAGGGCGCGCTCGCCCGGCTCCGCAAGCGCGATTCCCCGCCGGACGAGATCGCCACCCTCACCGCCTTCTCGGCGGAGTGCGTGGCGCAGGCGGTCCGCCGGTTTTTGCCGAGGGAGGCTCCCCCCGCGGAGATAATCGTGGGCGGGGGCGGATATCAAAATGAGACGCTCCTGGGCCGCCTGCGCGAGCGCCTGGCGCCCATCCCGGTTCGATCGAGCGCGGAGCGGGGGGTGCCGCCCGGGGCGGTCGAGGCCGTGGCGTTCGCGCTCCTGGGCTGGGCGGCGCTGAAGGGGATTCCGGCCAACGTCCCGGCGGCGACAGGGGCGAAGCGCGAGGTCGTGCTGGGGCACATCACGCCGGGGGACCGGCTCCAGGCCGCTCCCTGAGCCTCCCGCAAAAAGTGAGGCGCCTTACAGCTCGAAACCCCGAATCTGGGGCATAATACGGCATGGCCTCCCAAGGAGCCCGCATGGACGCCCCCTTCCAGGACGAAGCCGTCTCCCTGACGCGCGAGCTCGTCCGGATCCCGAGCGAGAACCCGACCGGAAGCGAGGCCCGCGTGGCGGACTGGCTGGAGGACTACCTGCGGGGGCTGGGCCTCCCGGTCGAGCGGGACCGCGTGGCCGAGGGGCGCGAGAACGTGGTGGCCGAGATCGCCGGAGAGGCCGCTCAGCCGGCGCTCGTCTTCCTGAACCACATGGACACCGTGCCCGCGGGCGAGGGCTGGACGCGCGATCCCTTCGCGGCGGAATGCGCCGAGGGCAGGCTCTGGGGCCGCGGGACATGCGACATGAAGGGCGGCCTCGCCGCCGCCCTCGTGGCGCTCAGGGGGCTCAAGAAAAAAGTGGACGCGGGCGCCCGCCCCCTGCGCACCGTGCGCTGCTGCCTGGTGGTGGACGAGGAGAGCCCCTGGATGCGGGGCGCCGCCGCCGCCATCGAGCGCGGGCGCATCGGCGCGCGCGACGTGGTGCTGGCCTGCGAGCCCACGCGCATGCGGCTCGTCACCGCCCAGAAGGGCGCGATGTGGTACGAGGTCCTGATCTCGGGGCGGAGCGCCCACGCCTCGGTGCCGCACGCGGGGGCGGACGCCGTCCTCGCCGGCGCGCGGACGGTGCTGCGCCTCCACGCGGAGGCCGCCTCCCTGAAGGCGTCCGACCCGCTCCTCGGCCGGACGACGGTAGTGGCGAGCGTCGTCCAGGGGGGCCGCAAGACGAACATCGTGGCGGACCGCTGCCGCCTCGAGGCGGATGTGCGCTTCGTGCCGCCGCTGGGCGTCGCGGACGCGCGCGGGCTGGTCGAGCGCGCGGCGTGGGCCGCCTGCGCGGAGACGCCGGGGACCTCCGCCGAGGTGCGGGCCCTCTCGGTGGACCGGCCCCCCATCTTCTCCGACCTGGGGAGCGAGGGCGGCGCGATCCTCTCCCGCGCGCTGGCCGAGGCGGCAGGCGCCCCGCCCGAGCCGGCGGGCGTGAGCTACTACTCCGATGCCGGGCTGGCCGCCGCGCGGACGGGCAGCCGGCAGTGCTTCCTGCTGGGCCCGGGCAACGTGGAGCAGGCCCACGGGCCGGATGAGTTCGTCGACATCGAGGAGCTGCGCCGGGCGGCGCGGGTCTTCGGGCGCCTGACGGAGCGCTTCGCCCTCGGCGGAGGATAAGGGACATGCCCGACGAACCCGGCCAGCAGCCCGCCTTCCAGAAGCTCACGTTCAAGAAGGAGGCCGTCCCACCCCAGCTCCAGGCCCTCATCCGCAAGCTGCAGAAGACCTACCTCTTCTTCTCGGACATGCTCGAGGACGAGGTGGGCCAGTTCCTCAAGCTGTGCAAGCGGGAGACCTTCGAGGACGGCAAGAAAGTCTTCTCCCAGGGCGAGCTCGGCAACACCTTCTACCTTGTGGTGTCGGGAGAGGTGCGCATCATGGTGGAGAACACGGAAGTCGCCCGGCTAGGGCCGGGGCAGGTGTTCGGCGAGATGGCCATCCTGGAGGAAGCCCCCCGCAACGCGACCGCGCTGGCGCTGGGGAACACCCTCCTCTTCTCCATCTCCCGCAGCGTGCTGGCCACCCGGGCCCCGGTGCTGGGCTTCAAGGTGGTGGTCGGCATGGCGCGCCAGCTCTCCGTGAAACTCCGCGAGGCGAACGAGCTCATCCGCAAGCAGGAAAAATAGCCGGGCCGCCCGCGACGCCGGGCGCAGAAATCATCCCCGTTGAGCCCCGCTCCCCTCTCCCCTTGGGAGAGGGGCTGGGGGTGAGGGAGTGGAATCCCGTACCGCCGAATCTTCCCTCACCCCGGCCCTCTCCCGGAGGGAGAGGGAGGCCGAACTGGGAGGCGGCCAAGAGGGCCAGGCAATTTGGCCTTAACGGCCCATCATTAGAGGCACCCCAGGGGAGCGAAAAACCGCCCGCGACGCCGGGCGCGCCCTCTCCCTTTTTTCCCCTTTGGAGGCTTCATCCCATGCAGGCGCCCAAGCCGGCCCAGCCGGAGCCCCGCCCCCCGAACCCCGCCCTGGACGCCGCGCCGATCATGCGCGAGGGCGGGCCGAACATGGAAGGCCTGCTCGCGAAGCTCCGGGGCTCCTACTCCTTCTTCTCCGGCATGAGCCCGCAGGAGCTCGTGTGGTTCCTCCGGCTGTGCAGCCGGCGCTCCTACGAGCCGGGCGACGTGATCTTCCAGGAGGGGGAGATGGGCGACTGCTTCTACCTCATCATCTTCGGGGAGGTCGCCATCAGCCGGGGAGGCGCCCCCATCGCCACACTCGACGACGGGAACTGCTTCGGAGAGATGGCGGTGCTGGAGAGCACCCCGAGGAACGCCACCGCCACGGCCGCGAAGAAGACTCTCGTCTTCTGCGTGGAGCGCGAGATATTGACGAACGTCTTCCCCTCGCTCGGCTTCAAGGTGGCGGCGAGCCTCGCGAGGGACCTCTCCCAGAAGCTGCGGGAGGCCGACGATCGCCTGAAGGGCAAGCGGGAGGGGTGAGGGGGTGTCTGCCGCCAGCGAGAATCTGTACGGGCGGGTTTGAAACCCGCCCCTGCGAAGGGACATCGCCGGCCGCTTCCGTAGGGGCGTTCCATGGAACGCCCCTACCTTTTTGGCGTCCTGCGTTCTGCGCCCCCACGAAGCCCTCACCCCGGCCCTCTCCCAGGGGGTGAGGGAGAACAGAAGAGGCGGCAGGTCCCGCCTCGCTTGACCCCTCCCCCTACAGCCCCTGCGCCCGGTCCACCTCCTCCAGCATGGCCCGCACCTTCTCGAGCTGCTCCTCCGAGCCGGCTTCCTTGAACAGGTCGCGCGCCTCGGTTAGGCGCAGGCGCGCCTTGTCGAGGGCGCCCTGCTCGAGGTGGAGCCGCCCCAGGTTGCCGAGGCTCGTGGCCTGGCCGACGAGGTGATCCTCCTCGCGGTTGATCCGGAGCGCCCGCTCGTAGGCCTCCTCGGCCTCCTCGAGGTCCCCCCGGAAGTAGTGGATGTTCCCGATGTTGCTCAGGTGCGCGGCCTCGCCCTTGCGGTTGCCGAGCTCCCGGTGGATGGCGACCGCCTTTTCGTAGTAGCTCAGGGCGCGGGTGAACTGATCGAGCGCGGTGTAGGTGCCCCCCATCTGCCCCAGCACGAGAGCCTCGCCCGCCGCGTCGCCCATCTCGCGGCAGGCGCGCGAGGCTTCCTCGAGGTTCTTGAGGGCCGCGTCGGCGTCCCCGAGCTGGGTCTGGACCGAGGCGAGGGCGACGAGGGCGCGCGCCCACTCGGCGTGCTCGCCCGACTTCCGGAAGTGGGAGGCCGACTCCGCCAGGTGCTCCCGGGCGCGCCCGGCGTCCCCCAGCCGCCTCAGGAGCTGGCCCGCCCGCAGGTGGAGGCGGGAGAGCTGGGCCGGGTCCCCCTTCGTCCCCAGCGCCTCGATGGCCGAGGCCGTGGCCTCGGCCGCCCGGGCGTGGTCGCCCTTCACCTGGTAGAAGTACCCCAGGTTGCGGAAGGCGGCGGCGCGGAGCGAGGCGTCGCCCCCCGCCTCGCGGACGGCCTCCTTGCAGTAGGAGATGGCGGGATCCACCTTTCCCCGCGCGAAGGTGGCCACGGCCAGGGCGTTCAGCACGGGGCCCAGCCGCCGCGCCCGGCGGAGCGCCTCCTTGAAGTGGCTCGAAGCCTCGTCGTGGCGCCCCAGCAGGTGCTCCACGATCCCCAGCCGGATGTACTCCTCGGGCTGGACCGCCGCCTTGCCCGCCTGGCGCTCCTGAAGGTCGGTGAGCGCCGCCTGGGTCACCCCCTGCGCCCAGGCGGGGAGGCGGACCTCCCCCTCTTCCGCGAACAGCAGGTCGCCCGGGCAATGGTCGGCGGCGAGCTTGCGCACGAGGTCGGCCGGGGAGGCGGCCGGGACGGGCGCTTCTTCTTCCTCCCGCGGGAGATCGTCTTCGTCCGGCATCGCGGAAGGAGACTCCGCCGCCGGGAGGGCGGGCGCCTCGGGAAGGGGGGGAGGGGGAGGAGCGGGAGGTTCCCCGGGGCGGCCGGGGGAGGGCGCGACCTCTCCCTGCTTGGAGATGTTCTCGAGCGCCTCGTTCTCCTCGTAGAGGAGCGCGTTGCCGATGGGCTCCTCGGACACGTCCTCCTCGGGCAGGCCCCGCTCGCTCCGCAGGACGGCGAAGACATCGGCGCCGCCCTCTTCCTCGGAGGGTAGATCGGGCGGCCGCTCCCCCGTTTCGGTTTCAGCCGGGGCGGAGGGGGCCGGCGCGGCGGCGGCGGGAGGCTCCTCCTCCAGCTCCTCGAGGAGGATGGCCCCTTCTTCCTCCCCGGGCGCGCGGGCCTCCTCGATGACGTCCGGCTCCTCCTCCTCGGAGGGAAGGGCGGGCAAATCCGCCTCCTCCGGCGCGCGGCGCGCCTCGCCGGCCTCCCGGGGAGCGGCGGGCGCCTCCTCGATCGCCTCCTCGTCCATCAGGAAGAGCGCCTCTTCCCCGGCGGCGCCCTCTCCGCCCGCGGCGCTCCCCTCGCCCGCTGTTTCACCAGGCTCCTCCGCGAACACCGGAGCGTCCCCGATGGGAGCGGCGGGCGGGACGGCGCGGGAAGCGGCCGGAGGGGCGTCCGGTTCCTCCTCCTCCTCGGCGGGGAAGGGCGCCGTCTCCTCCTCCTTCAGGAACAGGTCCGGGGCAGGCGCCTCCGACGCGGCCGCTTCCTCGTCGAACAGGGAGACTTCCTCGGGCGCCGCCTCGCCAGCCCCGGGCGGAGCGCTCTCGGGCTCTCGCGGCGGCCCGGGGGCGGCGGAGGCGGGCTCCCCGGGCAGCGCGGCCGCCGCCTCGTCGAAACCGGAGTACGCGGGGGCTTCCCCGGCGCCGAGGCCGAGGAAGTCGCCTTCCTCCCCCTCTTCCCGGGCCGGTTCCTCGTCCCGGGCCGGCGGGGCGGGCGCCAGGGCCTCCGAGACCAGGGGGGGGCGCTCCTCCGGCGAGACGGAGATGTGGGGCCGCCAGGGCAGGGCGGCCGGATCGGCGGGGGCGGCCGGGGAGGAGGGCGCGGCGGCGTCCGTCACCGCGAGGCCCATGAGCTGGGCGACGGTGAGCCGGAAGGGCGCCTCCTTCGGGGCGGGAAGATTTTCCCACCAGGGCCTGCGCCCCCCGTTGCCGGACGAGGCGCCGCCGTGAGACGCGGGGGCTTCCCGGGGACCGGGAGAGATGGAAGCCGGCGGGGCGGGCGGAGGACCAGGGGCGCGCGGCGGCCCGGCGGGGGCGGAGGAAATGAGGTCGAGAGCCTCCTCGCCGCCCTCCGCCTCATCCGGGGGCCGCAGCGGCTTGGGCACGCTGGCGGCCTCCATCTGGCGCTTCTGCTCCTCCCGCCGCCGCTCCTCGCCGGCGCTGATGGGGATGGCCTCGAGCGCCTTCATGCGGGAGGGGATGCTGCCGTCCGAGGCGCGGGAGGAGGCGACGTACTGCCTCTCCGGCTCCTGGGGCGCCTCGTCTCCGCCGGCGACCCTCTCCACCTCCTCGGGCACCCCGGTCCCCCAGGGGGTGGGCTGTCCCCCCTTCTGGAGATAGGGCTCCCAGGCGTCGGCGGGGAAGCTCCCCCGGCGCCCGGCGCGCCGGTGGTAGAGCCAAAGCGCGGCGAGGCAGGCCCCCGCGAGGAGGCCCACCAGGCCCAGCGTGCCGTAGAGGCCCATCATGGCGTCCGGCCGCCGTTCGAAGCGGGCTTGCGCAGCCCGCGCCCGGGCCGGGCCCCGGTATGGGCTCCGCCCTCCACGACGGGGACGCCGTTCACGAGGACCATCTCGATTCCCTCGGGATAGGCCATGGGCGTTTCGTAGGTGGTGCGGTCGCGCACCCGCGCGGGGTCGAAGAGCACGAGGTCGGCCTTGAAGCCCGCCCGCAGGACGCCCCGGTCCCGGATGCCCAGCCGCCGCGCGGGCGCGGAGGTCATCTTGCGGACGGCCTCGGCGAGCGGGAGCAGGCCCTCGTCGCGAGCGAGGTTCCCGAGCACGGCGGGGAAGGTGCCGAAGTTCCGGGGATGGGGGCGGCCCGCGCCGAGCGGCGGCTCGTGGGTGAGCGCCCCGGCGTCCGAGCCCACCATGACGTAGGGCTTCCTCAGGATGCGGCGCATGTTCTCGCCGCTCATCATGAAGATGAGGATCTCCACCTGGAGCCGGTCCTCGGCGAGGAGGTCCATCATCGCCTCGCAGGGGTCGAGGCCGCGCCGGAGGCCCAGCCCGGCGAGGGTCAGGCCCTCGCAGCCGGCGTTCTTCCCGGTGAACGCGCGGCTGATGAGGACGCGTTCCCAGTACTCGGGCTCGGGGTGGGCGGCGAGGATCTCCGCGCGGATGCGGGCCCGGCTCTCGGGCGAGCGGAGGCGGGCCAGCCTCTCCTCCAGGCTCCCGTCGTGCGCCCAGTCGGGCAGCAAGGCGCTCAGGTGGGTGTTCGAGGCGGTGTAGGGATAGCGGTCGCTGGTCACGTCCTGCCCGCGCGCCCGCGCCTCCTCGATGAGGGAGAAGGCGGCGTCGAGCTTGCCCCAGTTCTTCTCCCCCGCAGTCTTGAGGTGGCTGATCTGGAGGGGGAGGCCCGCGTCGCGCGCCGCGCCGATGACCTCCTCGATCGCCTCGAGCAGCCCCCCGCCCTCGCTGCGCATGTGGGTGGCGAGGAGGCCCCCGCGCGCGCCCGCCACGCGGCAGAGCGCGGTCAGCTCCCCCCGGTCCGCGAAGCAGGCCGGGGCGTAGATGAGCCCGGTCGAGAGGCCGAAGGCGCCCTCGGCCATCCCCTGGGCGACCATGGCCTCCATCCGGGCGAGCTCCCCGGCGGTGGCGGGCCGGGCGCTCCCGCCCATCACGCTCGCGCGCACGGTGTTGTGGCCCACGAGGGGGGCGTAGTTCACCGAAATGCCGGTTTCTTCCATCCGGCGGAGGTGGCCATCCAGGGTGTCGAAGGGGAGCTCCAGGCCGTACTGCTCGCGGTAGCTCCCGGCGCGCTCCCGGGCCTCGGGGCCCCCGATGGGGGCGGCGGAGTAGCCGCAGTTGCCCCCGACGTCGGTCGTCACCCCCTGGCGCACCTTGGCCTCGGCCGTGGGGTTGATCAGGAGGTAATAATCGGAGTGGCCGTGGATGTCGACGAAGCCGGGCGAGAGCGCCATGTCCCGCGCGTCGATGGTCCGGCGGGCCGGGCCCTCCACCCGGGGGCCCGCCGCCGCGATGGCGTCCCCGGAGACGGCCAGATCGCCCGGATAGGGCTCTCCGCCCTCCCCGTCGTAGAGCAGGGCGCCGCGGAACAAGAGGTCATGCATTGGGCCGGACCCCGCGCAGGCGGCAGGGCGAAAAACGCCGCAGAAGGCCGCAAAAACAATTCTTTCCGCCGCATTATGGTGGATTCGCTAGGGCGCCGCAAATGAAATCACCCACTCTCCCCCCGCCATCACGGCCCGGATCGCGAGGGTGGCGGGATCGAGGACGCAGAGGTCGGCCGGGGTGCCCGGGAGGAGGCGGCCCGCCTCCTCCTGGAGCCCGAGCAGGCGGGCGGGCTGCTGGGTGGCCGCGGCCACGGCGCGGCCGGGGGAGAGGCCGGTCCACCTCCGGTAGTTCGGGAGCATCTCCCCCAGCGAGAGGCGGCTCCCGGAGAGGATGCCTCCGCGCCGCACGGCGGCGCCCTCCGCGGAGGCGCCCTCTCCCGAGAGGCCCCGGTCGGAGACGAGGTCCGAGGTGAGGACGACGCGCTCCCAGCCCCGGGCCCGCGCGAAGGAGGCGATCGCGCCGGGATGCACGTGGACCCCGTCCGCGATGAGGCCGGCCATGAGGCGCGGGTCCGAGGCGGCCGCGGCCATGGGCCCCGGCGCGCGGTGATCGGGCGGGCCTCCGCCCGGCGCGCCGTAGCGGTTGAAGGCGTGGACGGCGAAGCGCGCGCCGGCTTCGATGAATGCCTCCACTTGTTCCTCGGTGGCGGCGGTGTGGCCCATCGCCACGGCCACGCCGCGCCCGCTCATCGCGCGGGCGGCCTCCAGGGCGCCCCCCGCCTCGGGCGAGAGGGTGAGGAGGCGGAGCCCGGGACGGCCCGAGGGGCCGAAGCCCCCCGCCGCCTCCCCGATGCGCTCGAGTTCCTCCAAATCCGCGGGGCGGAGGTGCTCCGCCGGATGGGCCCCGCGCATGGCGGGGTTGAAATAGGGGCCTTCGAGGTGGAGGCCGAGGATGGCGGCGCCCCGGCCGGCCCCGCGCCGCTGGCGCTCCCAGGCCTCGCGGGCCGCCCGGGCGGCGCGCAGGAGATCCTCGGGGGGGGCGGTCGTGGCGGTGGGGAGGAAGGCGGTGGTGCCCCGGCGGGCGAGCTCCCGGGCCAGGCGGAGGAGGCCCTCCGCGTCCGCGCCGAGGACGGCCTCGGGCCCCAGGCCGTTCACCTGGAGGTCGACGAAGCCCGGGCAGACGGCGGCGCCCCCGAGGTCGGCGCGGCGGACGCCGGGGGGAAGGGGGAGGGCGCTCCTCGGCCCCACGTAAGCGAAACGCCCTCCTTCGACGAGAAGGAGGGCGTCGGGGATCCGCTCGAGAGGGGTCCAGGCCTCGCAGCCGGTGAGGGCCAGGGCCTCCGGCACGGGCCTAGCCCTTTCGGAGCTTCTTGAGACCTTCGCGGACGTCCTCGTTGGCCTTGATCAGGGTATCCACGTTCCGCCGCGCGGCGTCGTAGAGCGCCGCCTCCAGGCGGTTCAGGATGATCCGCCCGGCCAGGGTGTTCACGCCCGGCATGGGGGGAGGCAGCTCCTTCGCCTTCTCGGGGTTCTTGGCGTACTCCTGGACCTGGGTGCTCACCTCGCGGTCGTCGTAGAGCTCGTTCAGGGCGTAGAGGTAGGTGAGCTTGACGTAGTCGCGCTCCTTGCGCTCCTGGTCCCGCGTCTCGCGGACGATGTTCTCCATGTCCGCGGCCTCCGGCTTCTTGCTCGAGGAGCGGCAGGCCTTCTCGATCTCCTTGAAATAGTTGGCGTGCTCGTACGCCGGGGGGAACTCCTCCCCGGGGATCTTGCTGCTGATCTCGAACTGGATGCCGTCCTTCTGGAAGCGGGGAGGTCCGATTTCGTAGGTGATGCCCTTGACGTTGAAGCGGTCCCCCTTCTTCAGCTCGAACTTCTTCTGGAGGTCCTTGGTGAGGCGGTTGAGCGTCCGGGAAGCGACCTGGGTGAACAGTTGCTCTTTCAATGTGCCCATATCCGATCCCCCTGCGAAAGCCCCAAACAGGGCAGGGAACATGCCCCACCCGGCCGAGGATCGTCAAGCCCTTGGCCGGGGCGGCCCCGGGCGGTATGCTCGCCGGCGGCCGGATACCCGGACCGGAGAACCCGATTCCCCAGGAGAAAGCGAGCGCCATGCCCGAGCCCGTCCGAATCCGATTCGGGGGCTACTCCCCCCCGGAAACCTCCCACAGCCGCGCCGTCGTCCGCTTCGCCGAGGGGATCGCCCGCCGCACCGGCGGGGCCATCCAGACGGACAAGGTCTGGAACGTGATGGACCTGGGCTACGGGGCCAACGAGCTCCTCTGGCTGACCGAGGCGGGGGTCCTCACCATGTGCTACTTCTCGACCGCCTACCTGGCCGAGCGCGTGCCCGAGCTGGGGGTGGTGGACCTCCCCTCCATCTTCGAGGACCTCGATCACGCCCACGCCGCCCTGGACGGGGAGCTGGGCGCCTACCTGACCGAGTGCACCGAGCGCCGCCTGGGCTACCGGGTGCTCGGCTACTGGGACAACGGCTTCCGCCACCTCTCGAACCGCCTCCGCCCCGTGCGCTCCCCCGCCGACCTCAAGGGGATGCGGGTGCGCCTCCAGCTCAACGAGATCCACGCGCGCACCTTCCGCCTGCTGGGCGCCGAGCCCGTGCCCACCGACCTCAAGCCCGGCATCCAGAAGATCGTCTCGGGCGAGGTGGACGCCCAGGAGAACCCCCTCTCCAACACCATGACCTACGGGGTCCACAAGGTGCACGGCCACGTCACCATGACCGGCACCTTCTACGGCGCGCGGGGGATCTACGTTCACAAGGCCACCTTCGACGCCTGGCCGGCCGAGCTCCAGCGGGCGGCGCGGGAGTCCGCGCGCGAGGCCATCCTCTTCCAGCGCGAAGCCGCCGGGGTGGTGGAGCGGGACTACCGCCAGAAGATGGAGAAGATGGGGATCGCCTTCGTGGACCTCACCCCCGAAGAGCGCGCCGTCTTCCGGCGGGCCGTCCAGCCCGTCCTCGACGACGCGAGGAAGGAGCTCGGCGAGAAGGTGCTGGCCCTGGCGGCGAGGAGGTAGGGCAGCGCCGGAGATTGCCCCGGCGCATGGATCTGTAGGGGCGGTTCGCGAACCGCCCCTACGGAAATCCCGAATCGCGGCAGCATTCAACCGTAGGGGCGGCCCCCTGTGGTCGCCCCGGGGCAGGCACAGGGGCCTGCCCCTACGATTCCCCCATTTGCCCGCATTCGCGGGGGCGGGTTTAAAACCCGCCCCTACGTATTTCCCAACGCCGCCAGGTCCAGCCTTTCCGCCGCCTCCGCCAGCCTAGCCGCCGCCGGGGTGCCGGGACCGGCGCCGCGCCTAAGCTCCGCCCCGATCCCCGGGAGGTGGGGGAACACCCCGAGCAGGGGGGCGCCGCAGAGCTCCTCGATGGCCCCAGGGTTGCGGCGGGCGGCGGGGGTGTCCTCCCCGGTGAGGTCGTTCAGGACGATGCCCGCGACCGGGATGCCCTCGGCCCGCGCCGCCCGGACGGTGAGCTGGGTGTGGTTCAGGGTGCCGAGGCCCACGGGCGCCACGATCAGGAGGCCGAGGCCGGCCCCCCGGGCCAGGTCGATCATCTGGAGGCCCGGCGCCAGGGGCACGAGCAGCCCCCCCGCCCCCTCGACGAGGAGGGGGCCGGGCGCCCGGCGCAGCGCGGCGATCATCCCGAGCAGGCGCCCGGCGTCCGGCGGGTTCCCCTCCTCCTCCGCCGCATGGGCCGGGGCGAGGGGGAGGGCGTAGCGGTAGGGGCAGACTTCCTCGATGGGCCTGGGATCGCCCGCCGCCTGGCGGAGCGTCCAGGCGTCCTCGGGGTGCAGCGCTCCTCCGCGCCGCTCGCAGCCCGACTCGGCGGGCTTGAACACCCGGGGCCCGAGCCCCCGCGCCGCCCAGGCCGCGGCCAGGGCGCAGCCCACGACGCTCTTCCCCACGCCCGTCCCCGTGCCGGTCAGGAAGATGGCGGGGTCAGGCATGGGGGCACCTCATGTCGCGCCTGTCCCTCACCCCTTCTTCGCCGGGATGACGGGCAGGAGCACGTGCGAGGGCCGATCCGGCCCCGCGTGGATCGTGACCCTCCCGCCGAAGATATCCGCCGGGCGGGCGCGGGGATGGTCGTGGATGAAGGGCCCGCAGCCGGTGTTCTCTCCCTGGGGTTTCCCGGAGCCCTGCCAGACGTAGTCCCGCCCCCGCACCGAGAGGCCCAGGCGGTGGCCGGGGGGGACGACCACGCTCGTGGGCCAGATCTCCACGTCGAGCTCGTACACCCGGCCCGGCGCGAGGGGCTGCTTCTCGTCGTGGGCGTGGTAGGGGCGCCAGGGCAGGGAGAGCTTCTTGTCGAGCTTGCGGTGGGAGGCCCGGAGCCAGCCCAGGGCCACCGGGGTGTGGTGGTCCATCGCGCCCTCGAAGACGACCTCCTTCATCGCGGGGTCGAAGAGGCGCAGGGCGAGGAAGAGGTCGGCGTCCCCGGTCTCGGAGGAGATGAAGAGCTTGGCCGCCGCCGGGCCGGTGATCTCGGTCTCGGTCTTGAAGGGCGCGGTGAGGAAGGTGAGGCCCTCCCCCAGGCCGGGGTAGGAGGCCTTCCCGGCCCTGGCCGGCTTCCCGGCGGAGAGCGCCTGATCGGCGGGGTGGAGATAGAGCTTCGTCCACTTCGTCCGGGCGAGGGGCCATTCCCTCTCGGCACGCTCGACGAACACGTCGCCCGGGTGGCGCACCAGGAGCCGGACGGGCGGCTCCTTCTTCCAGCCCGTGTCCTCCCCCTTGAGGAAGTGGCCGAAGAACTTCTTCTGGTAGGCCACGCCCGCGTCGGTGAAGAAGCCGGTCCAGTGCTCGAAGCCGTGCACCTCGAGCCATTTCTCCTTGGAGGCGGCCTGCGTGAAGGCCTCGAAGTTGCCGCGCGGGTGGAGCCCCACGCCGCCCCAGTTGGCCGGGGAGAGGAAGGGCACCTTCACCTTCGACCAGTCGGGCATGCGCGATTTCCAGTAATCGTCGTCCAGGTCGTGCTTGAGGACGTCCCCGGCGAAGTCCGCCCGGCGGGCGGCCAGCGCCTCCTCGGGGAGGGTCTCGGGCCCCGACACCCACTCCCCGTTCATGCGGCTCCGGTAGCCGCGCTCGCCCTTGCCGTGCTGGCGCGGCACCACCCGGCGGACGTACCAGAGCTCCGGGAAGCGGCAGTGGATGCCCCCGTGGTGGCCCATGTCGCGGTAGAAGTCGGCCGCGCCCTCCCAGGCGCACATGGCGGCCAGGTGGGGGGGCTGGAGGGAGGCCGCCTGCCACTGGTTCATCGCGAAATACGAGATGCCGTTCAGCCCCACCCGCCCGTTGCTCCAGGGCTGGCGGGCGGCCCACTCGATGCAGTCGTGCAGGTCGCGGGCCTCGCGGGCGGACCAGGGGTCGAGGAAGCCCTCCGAGCGGCCCACCCCGCGCGCGTCCACCCGGACGACGGCGTAGCCGTCCGGCACCCACTTCTCGGGGTCCACCACCTCCCAGGTCTGGTACTTGTTGGTCGAGCCGGCGGCGGTGTCCGGGAAGCGCTCCACCATTGTCTTCCATTGCTGGGGATAGCCGTCCTCGGTGTGGAGCCACTTGGCGTAGGGGCCG
Source organism: Candidatus Tectomicrobia bacterium (assembly GCA_016192135.1). Classification (NCBI taxonomy): domain Bacteria; kingdom Pseudomonadati; phylum Candidatus Tectimicrobiota; species Candidatus Tectimicrobiota bacterium. Next base: position 80,205 of record JACPUR010000023.1, read on the forward strand.
TAGCTGAGGATGGGGGGATACGTGCCGCCCTGCACCGGCCGGAAGACGTCCGCCCTGAGCACCACCCCGTCGTCCATCTCGATGGGGACGTCCCAGTCGACCCGCATCCCGTCCCGGACGCCGTTCCTCGGATACCCGCTCATGAGATTTCTCCCCCGCCGGATGATGTTCGGATGAATTCGATGCAAAACGTGAGAGGATTTTAGGCCCTTCCGCGGCGTGCACCAAGCGCTCAAGCCTCCTCCCGGAGCCCCAGCGCCAGGACGAACCAGGCCGCCCCGGCCAGGGAGAGAAGCGCCCCGGCGTGGAGGAGGGGGATGAAGCCCCACTGGGGGACGAGCCAGCTCGCCAGGAGCCCCCCCGCCGTCACCCCGAGGCCGATCTCGGCCGAGCTGTAGAGGGACTGGGCGGTGTTCTTGGTGGCGGGGCCGCTCAGGCGGTCGACGTACTGGATCGAGGCGGCGTGGAAGACCCCGAAGCTCACCCCGTGCAGGAGCTGGATGGCCACGAGCAGGACGCCGCTGTCGGTCCAGGTGATCATCTCCCACCTGAGGGCGTAGGCCGCCATGCCGGCCGCGATCATGGCCTTGAGGCCGACCCGCCGCTGGAGCGCCTGGGCGTAGACGAAGAAGACGATCTCGCTCGCCACCCCGGCCGTCCAGGCCATGCCGATCACCCAGGCCGGGTGGCCGAGCTCCTTCAGGTAGATGCTGAAGTAGATGCTGAACGGGCCCGCGCTGAAGGCCACGAGGGTGCTCGCCCCCACCAGCACCATGTAGGGGCGGTTCCGGAGGAGCTCCAACAGGTCCCCCCCGAAGCGCAGCCTCACCTCCCCGCCCTCCCGGGGGAAGAAGGCGGCCACGCCGATGAGGAGGGCGCCGCTCCCGGCCAGCACGGGAAACATGATCCCGATCGAGGCCGCGTCCACCAGCGCCCCCACCCCCAGGGCCGCCGCGATGAAGCCGAGAGAGCCCCACAGCCGCACCCGGCCGTACTGCGCGCCGCTCACGGCGATCTCCCGAAGGCAGATGTTCTCGGCGATGGGGACGAGGGAACCCCGGGCGGCGGAGTAGAGCGTCACGAGGACGAGGAGGGGCCAGAAGCCCTCGGCCCCCCACATGGCGAGGGAGGCGGCCACCCCCGCGGCCGCCCCGATGATGAGCACCTCCCGTCCCCGGCGGTACTTGTCGGCCAGGGCGGCCATGAGCGGAGGGGCGAAGCCCAGGGTGAGGCGGGGGACGGCGTTCAGGAGCCCGAGCTGGAGCCCCTTCATGCCGGCGGCGTCGAAGTAGACGTTCAGGAAGGGGAGGGTGACCCCGACCCCGAAGAAGTGGATGAAGTAGAAGGCGGGCATCCGCCAGCGGGCCGGAGAAGGCGGGTTTTCCCGCGAAGCGGCCCCGGAGGCCGAGGGTTCTCCGGCGGGCCCCTCCCCTCCTCCTGCCCCGCCTCCGGCCATGCGCCCCCCCGGTGAACACCTGAACCGCGAGTATATCCCACGCCGGTCCGGTTTCTCCGCCGCTCCGCCGCGGGAAAGGACTCGCCGAAAGGGTTTTTTTCCTGGCCCCGAATCTGATATCCTTCCGTCAGTTGTTCCGTTGCTGCGAAGCGTACCGTCGGCCCCGGCCTTTCAAGGGGCCATTCCTCCACGCTCAGGTATGAATCAGGGGCTTTCTTCCTCGGGCGTCGGAGCCTTCAGGGCGGAGACTCCTTCCGGGAGAGCGGCGTTTCCGCCGGGAAAAGGAAGGGACCGGGCATTGTTTCCTCCAGGCCAGATGAAGGAGTGACACCATGAGCGCGCCGGATCTCGAAACCACCGCCAGGCAGTTGGTCGCAGACGGCAAGGGCATCCTCGCCGCCGACGAGAGCACGGGCACCATCGAGAGGCGGTTCAAGTCCCTCAACATTCCCAACACCGAGGAGAACCGCCGCGCCTACCGGGACATGCTCTTCACCACGCCCGGGTTCGGCGGCTACATCAGCGGCGTGATTCTCTTCGACGAGACCATCCGGCAGAAGTCCCTGAAGGGCGTGCCCTTCCCCGAGGTGCTCTCGAAGGAAGGCTCCATCCCGGGCATCAAGGTGGACAAGGGCACCAAGCCTCTCCCTTTCTCGCCCGAGGAGGTCATCACCGAGGGCCTCGACGGCCTGGCCGGCCGCGTCAAGGAGTACCACGATCTGGGCGCGCGCTTCGCCAAGTGGCGCGCCGTCATCACCATCGGCCCGGGCATCCCCACCCGCTACTGCATCGAGACGAACGCCCACGCCCTGGCCCGCTACGCGGCCATCTGCGTCGAGGGCGGCCTCGTACCCATCGTGGAGCCCGAGGTCCTCATGGACGCGGACAACACCATCGAGACCTGCTTCGACGCGACCGAGTGGACCCTCAAGACCGTCTTCAACTCCCTTTTCCAGCAGCGCGTGCCCCTCGAGAAGATCCTGCTCAAGCCCAACATGGTGGTCTCGGGCAAGAAGTGCCCGGTGCAGGCCGGCGTCCAGCAGGTGGCGGAGATGACCCTCAGGTGCCTGCGCCGCTGCGTGCCCTCCGCGGTGCCGGGCGTCGTGTTCCTCTCGGGCGGCCAGACCGACGAGGCGGCCACGGCGCACCTCAACGCCATGAATCAGATCGGCGGCAACCCCTGGAAGCTCAGCTTCTCCTACGGGCGAGCCCTGCAGGCCCCCTCGATGAAGGCGTGGGCGGGCAAACCCGAGAACGTGATCAAGGCCCAGAAGATCTTCCACCACCGCGCCAAGTGCAACGGCGCCGCGGCCCTGGCCAAGTACAGCGAGGCGATGGAGCGCGAGCTTGCCGCCGTTTAAAAGGGCCCATCGAGACGGCCGGGGAAAGGAGGGTGGCGTGATGGCAACCGTGGGCGAGACAATCCCCGCCGAGGACCTGAAGGGCATCACCCTGGAGCGCCACCTCCGCAACGAGGAGCGGAAGCACCCCGGCGCCCGGGGCGTCTTCACGCGGCTCGTGAGCCAGATATGCCTCGCGGCCAAGATCGTCAACGCCGAGGTCAACAAGGCGGGCCTCGTCGAGATACTGGGCCTGACCGGCAAGACGAACGTCCAGGGCGAGGAGGTCCAGAAGCTCGACGAGTACGCGAACGAGGTCATCCGGCGGGCGCTCGACCACACGGGCACCGTCTCCGCCATGGCCAGCGAGGAGATGGAGGCGCCCTACCTCGTCCCCGGCAGCTTCGTGGACGACGGCCAGTACGTCGTGGTGTACGACCCGCTGGACGGCTCCTCGAACATCGACGTGAACGTGAGCATCGGCTCCATCTTCTCCATCCTCCGGCGGCGCTCGCCCGATGGCGGCCCCGCCACCATCGACGATTTCCTCCAGAAGGGCTCGGAGCAGCTCTGCGCCGGCTACGTCATCTACGGCTCCTCCACCATGCTCGTCTACACCACCGGCAACGGGGTCAACGGCTTCACCCTGGACCCTTCGGTCGGGGAGTTCTTCCTCTCGCACCCGAACATCCAGATCCCGAAGCGCGGGAAGATCTACAGCATCAACGAGGGGAACTCCGTCTACTGGTTCGACGAGGTGGCCCGGTACATCCGCCACCTCAAGAGCGAGGACAAGGCGAGCGGGCGGCCCTACTCGGGCCGCTACATCGGCTCCCTGGTGGCGGACTTCCACCGGAACCTCCTCAAGGGCGGGGTCTTCCTCTACCCTGGGGACAAGAAGAGCAAGAGCGGAAAGCTCCGCCTGATCTACGAGTGCAATCCCATGGCATTCATCGTGGAGCAGGCGGGAGGGGCGTCGAGCGACGGCGCGCAGCGCACGCTCGACATCGTGCCCGAGAAGCTCCACCAGCGCGTGCCCCTCGTCATCGGCAGCCGCGAGGACGTGGCGGAGGCCGAGCGGTTCCTCCAAGGAAAGGCGGTCGTCTGATGCGCGGCTCACGCGGGTGCCCTGCCCTCCTCCTGCTTCCCCTCCTCCTCGCGGGGTGCGTTGGCCTCCAGGAATACGACCGTAAGGCGGAGGAGGCGGCCGACCTCCGGCGCAGCCTCGAGAGCGCCCAGGCCCGCATAGCCTCCCTCACCCACGACGCGCAGAACCTCCGCCAGCAGCTCCAGCAGAAGCAGGTCGAGAACGAGGAGCTGACGCAGTCGCTCTCCATGGCGAGGCGCTACAGCCAGCAGACCGAGAGCCGGGTCGCCGACCTGCGGGCGCAGGTCTCCACCCAAAAGCAGGAGAGCGAGACCGCGCAGGAGAAGATGGCCCGCCTCGAAAAGGAGCAGGAGGAGGCCCTCCAGAAGCTGCGCCAGGCGGAGGGTGCGCTGAACGAGACGCGCACGCGCCTCGCCCGCTTCGAGGATCGGGTCCGGCTCCAGGCCCAGCTCGAGAAGGACCTCCAGGCCCAGCTCGCCCCCGAGATCAAGTCCGGCGCCGTCCAGGTGAAGCGCGAGGGCGACAAGGTGGTCGTCCAGGTGTCGAGCGGCATCCTCTTCGCGCCGGGGAGCGTCAACATCAAGCCCCCCGGCGAGAAGGTGCTGGGCCGCGTGGCCGGCGCCCTGAAGCGCTACGGCAACCGCGACCTCCAGGTGCGCGGCCACACGGACAACCTGCGCATCACCGAGCGGCTCGCCGAGCGGTGGGAGACGAACTGGGAGCTCTCCGCCGGGCGGGCCACCCGCGTCATGCGCTATCTGGTCGAGGTGGGGAGCCTCGACCCGCGCCGCGCGTCGGCGGCCGGATTCGGGGAGTTCCAGCCCATCGCGGACAACGCCACCCCGGAGGGGCGCGAGAAGAACCGCCGGATAGAGATCGCCGTCCTGCCCCCCGAGGCGAAGTAACGGGGACCCTCCGGGCCATTCGATCCGCCGGCGGCGGCCGGGGCGCGCCCCCGGCCGCCGCTTTCTTCCTCGGAGAGGCCCACGTGATCGTCGAGCGAATCCCCGTCGGCGCCTTCCAGATGAACAGCTACCTCGCCGGGTCCGAGAAGACCCGCGAGGCCGTCTACATCGACCCGGGCGCCGAGGTGGACCGGGTCCTCGCGGAGGCGGAGCGGCTTGGCCTCTCCATCGTCCTCCTCGCCGGCACCCACGCCCACATCGATCACGCCGAGGGCGCCGCCGAGGCGAGGCGGCGGCTGGGTGTCCCCTACTGGCTCCACGAGGCGGAGCTCCCCAACCTGCGGCGCATGCCGGAGGTCGCGCGCATGTACGGGTTCGAGCCGCCTGAGGTGCCCGAGGTGGACGGCTTCCTGGTCCCCGGCGAGGCCCTGGAGGCGGGGGGCCTGCGCTTCGAGATCCGGCTCACGGACGGCCACGCCCCCGGCAACGTCACCCTCTACCGGGCGGCCGCGGAGGGGGAGCCGGGCCGCGCCTTCGTGGGGGACGCGCTCTTCGCGGGCTCGGTGGGACGCACCGACCTCTTCATGGGGGACGCGCGGACCCTCCTGCGGAGCATTCGGACCCAGCTCCTCACCCTCCCGCCGGACACCATCGTCCACCCCGGCCACGGCCCCGACACCACGGTCGGCCGGGAGAAGGCCGCCAATCCCTTCTGCCAGCCGGGCGCGGAGAGGCTCTTCGCATGAGCGGCACGCCGCCCGCGGCCCATCCCCACCTCGGGGGGCGCATCCGCTTCTGCGTGTCGTGCGGGGCGGAGCTCTCGTACCGGCCCTGGGGGGAGGGGGACGGCAGCATGCAGCTCTGCTGCTCCCGGCCGGGGTGCGGCCACGTCCACTTCCTGGACCCCAAGCTGGCGGCCGGAGTGATCCTCGCGCGCGAAGGCAAGGCGCTCCTCGTCCAGCGCAGGCATAACCCGGGCAAGGGGCTGTGGACCTTCCCGGGGGGCTTCGTGAACCGCGGGGAGGTGGTCGCCGAGGCGGCCGCCCGCGAGGCCCTGGAGGAGACGGGCGTCGAGGCGAGGATGGGCCCGCTGCTCGGGGTGTACTCTTTACCCGGGAACCCCATCGTCCTCGTGGCCTATCTGGGCGAGATCGCGGGCGGGGAGCCCCGGCCGCTGGACGAGACGGAGGCGGTCAAGTTCGCGGCGCCGGAGGAGATCGACCCCGCCGAGCTGGCGTTCGACACCACCCGGGCCGCCCTGGAGGACTGGCGCGCCTGGATGCGGGAAGGGAGAATCCCCCGGGGGCATCCCGCGCGAGGCGGGCGCTAGCACAAGCGGCGAGGGGTGCCGGTTCGGAAGGTGCTTTCGTAGGGGCGATGCTTGTCATCGCCCTTCTTGGACCGGGCGAACACAAGGTTCGCCCCTACAGAATTCCAGGATTTCGGCCCCATTCGGGCCGAGGAGAGTTCATGCTCACACTGGAAACCCTGCACTCGCTCCGGGAGCTCGACACTCCCACCGTCTCCAACGCCATCGAGTCCTTCGACGTGCGCCCCCGCGCCATGGGTCACACGGACGCGCGGGTGCGCTGCATGTTCCCCGAGGCCGGCACGGCCGTGGGCTACGCCGTCACCTTCACCACGGGGGAGTACGCCCCCGGGGAGAAGCGCACCCACTCCTCCCGCCTGCGGCTCTATGAGGCCGTGGACGCGGCGCCGAAGCCCTGCATCCTCGTCCAGCAGGACACCGGCCCCCGGCCCCTCTCCGCCTGCTTCTGGGGCGAGGTGATGGCCAACCTCTTCCTTCGCCTGGGGGCGGAGGGCGCGGTACTCGACGGGGTGGTGCGCGACGTGGAGGCCATGCGGAAGGCGGGCTTCAAGGTCTGGGCGGCGGGGGTGACCCCCTCCCGGGGGGACATCCGGGTGGTGGAGGTGAACGTCCCGGTGTGCGTGGGGGGGATGAACGTGCTGCCCGGGGACATCGTCCACGCCGACCCGAGCGGGGCGCTGGTGGTCCCCCAGGAAATCGCGGCCCAGATACCGGCCGCCGCCCGGCGGGTGCAGGGCCGCGAGGCGGGGATGATCGAGTTCTTCACCTCCGAGGACTTCAGCGTCGCCGAGCTCCGCAAGCGGTACTACAGCTAGGGAGCCGGACGTGCGCCTGGCCATCCTCTGGACCGGAGGCCCCGAGCCCCCGGAGCCGGGGCGCCGGGCGCTCGAGCAGGCGGGACGCTACGCCGCGGCCGGAGGGCACGCCCTCCTCCTCCACCCGCCGGAGGGCCCCTCCCGCCTGGCCGGGGAGAGCTACCGCGCGGCGGGCGGGCGGGACCTCGCTTCCCTTCCCCGCGAGGCGCCCCCGGAAGCGGCCGCGTCCCGGGCCGATATCCTCCTCTTCCTCGGCCCGCCCCTGGCCGCCCTCCTCGCCGCGGCGCGCGAGGCGGGCAAGCCCGCCTACGCCCTCGCCCCGCTGGCGGGGCCCTCCGCCGGGGCCGAGGGGCTCCGCATCCTGCCCGGCATGGAGGCCTTCGCGCGGGAGCTGGCCAGGCTCGTCAGCCGGGCCATCGTGAGCCGCCCGGACCCCATGGGTAGGCGCCCTCGTGGGCGAAGGCACAACTCCTAGTTTTTGCTGGCAAATCCGGCCGCGCCCTTTCTGGCGTAAGCAAACAAATGTAATTTTTTCAAATAGATACGGAATCAACCACATGCACTGGTTGAAGTCTGGCCCCGCGCGGCGAAAAATTTTAATTTTCTTTTACAATGAATTCAATTGGATACAGGCATGACTTAAAAAATTACTTGAGTCAAAAAAGCCCTTTGCTAAGATTCCGCTCGTTCCCCATCCGCCCCGCCCCCCGGGTGGCCCGATGAACCTCGAACGGGACCTGTTCTCGCTGGTGACGCTGGTCAGCAACGTGACGGACGCCTACAGCGCCTGCCTGTTCCTCGAGAACCGGCGGCGCAAGGTCTTCCAGCTCACCAGCTACCACAGCCTGAGCCCCCACCTCCTGCCCGAGGCCGCGGTGGAGAGCGGCCAGGGCTTCCTCGGCTGGGTGCTCGAGAACAACGAGGCCCTGAGCGTCAACGAGTTCGACAAGGACACCGTCGTCCTCGGCTACTACGGCCGCCACGAGGACATCAAGTCCTTCATGGCCGCGCCGCTTCCCTCCTCGCTGACCAAGGGCGCGCTCGCCATCGACAGCAAGAAGAGCTGGTGCTTCACCGCCAAGTCCCAGAAAATCCTCGCGGGGTTCGCCCAACAATTCGCGTATCTGGTGGATGGTGCCCTGGCGGCGGCGCAGAAGGAGCGCCGCTCCGTCGACGTCGGCGCCTACAGCGGATATCTGGCTTCTCTCCGCGCGTGCGAGAGCGAGGACCAGCTGCTGAACGCCATCTGTCTGGTGCCGCGCGAATTGCTCCCCTTCGACGCCTGCTTCCTCGTCCTCCGGGACGAGGAAGCAGGCACCCCCCGCCTCGCCCGCACCTCGGGCTTCGGGGAGCTCTTCCTCGGCGGCCTGACCGTGAACGAGCGCCAGAGCGTGGCGGGCTACGTCCTGAAGAAGGGGGAGCCGCTGCGCCTCCCGGACCTCAGGGGCCCGAACGGGAGCCGGCCCCTCTTCCACCCCGACGAGCCCAACATCGGCGCGCGCTCGGCCCTGGCCGTCCCCCTCTCGGCGGGCAGCGAGGTGGCGGGCGTCCTGGGCTTCACCAGCCGCCGCCGGGGGGAGTTCGACCCGGCCTCCCTCAAGCGGGCCGAGATGGCCGCGGCGCCCGCCGCCGAGGCGCTGCTGCGCTTGAGGGCCGAGCGCCGGCTCAGCCGCCACGCCGAAACCGACCCGCTGACCGGGGGCTGGAGCATGGCCCGCCTGCGCGCCAAGCTCCCCGAGATCCTCCGCGACGCCCACGCCCGCGGCCGCCGCGCAGCCCTCCTGTGCATCGCGCCAGACTCCCTCGAGGAGGAGCTCCACCCCTCGGCGGGCGAGGAGGCGGCCCTCCACATCCACCGGCTGCTCGCCCCCGCGGCCCGGGGCGGGGACATCCTCGCCCGGCACGATGGGGCCCGCTTCTTCCTGCTCCTCCAGGGCTCCTCGCACGAGCACGCCGAGGCGGCGGCGGAGCGGCTCATCCAGGCGATCAACGAAACCCCTTGCCGGATCGGGGGACGGACGGCCGAGGTGACGGCATCGGCGGGGGTGGCGTGCTTCCCCGAACACGCCCAGGACCCCAACGCCCTCATCGCGGCCTCCCTGGGCGCGCTCGCCGCGGCCCGGTCGGCGGGGATCAACCAGCTGTGCTTTCACGGGGGGGGATGAAGCGATGTGGCTCCTGGACAGATTCAGCGGACTCATGGGGCAGAAGCTCGCGATGGACCTGGGCACCGCCAACACCCTCATCTACCGGGAGGGGGGCATCGTCCTCGACGAGCCCTCGGTGGTGGCCCTGAGCTCTCGCAACGGCGGCAGCGTGCTCGCCGTGGGCAAGCGCGCGAAGGAGATGTACGGCCGCACGCCGGAGAGCATCCGCACCATCCGGCCCATGAAGGACGGCGTCATCGCCGACTTCGACGTGACCAAGGCCATGATCAGCCACTTCATCAAGGCCACCATGCCGCGCCGCCGCCTGGGCCGGCCCACCATGATGATCTGCGTGCCCGCGGGCATCACCAGCGTCGAGATGAAGGCCGTCATCGACTCGGCCTCCCAGTGCGGGGCGGGCAAGGTGCACCTCATCGAGGAGCCCATGGCCGCCGCCATCGGGAGCAAGCTCCCCATCCACGAGATCGCGGGCTCGATGGTGATCGACATCGGCGGGGGCACGACCGAGGTGGCCGTCATCTCCCAGTACACCGTGGCCTACTCGGAGTCGCTGCGCGTGGCCGGGGACGCCATGGACGACTGCATCCAGCGCTACGTGCGGCGCGAGCACGGCCTGGCCATCGGCTCCTTCGAGGCCGAGCGCGTGAAGATCGAGATCGGCTCGGCCGCCCCGCTCTCGGAGCCCATGGAGGCCGAGGTCTGCGGCAGCGACGTCTCGACCGGCATCCCCCGGGTCATCAAGCTCACCGACGGCATGGTGCGCGCGTCGCTCGAGCCCCCGGTCAAGGCCATCGTCGAGGCCATCCGCAAGGCCCTCTCCAAGACCAGCCCCGAGCTGGCGGCCGACATCCAGCGCCGCGGCATCGTGCTCGCGGGCGGAGGGGCGCTCTTGAAGGGCCTGGGCGCCCGGCTCCACACCGAGACGGGGCTCCCCATCTACCGGGTGAAGGACCCCCTGACCGCCGTGGTGCGCGGCACCGGCCACGTGCTCGACCACTTCAAGGAGCTCAAGCAGGTCTGCCTCAACTAGCCCCCCCCAGCCGGGGGCCCGGCCCCATGCGCTTTTCCGGGCCCCCGGCTTCTTTCCTCCCTCCGAACTCCAAATGTGGCGCGCGGAAACGTAGGGGCGTATCGCGATACGCCCCCACAGACGCCATCCCAATCGCGGCGGCCGCGTCTAGGGGCGAGGCTTGCCTCGCCCCTGCGAAACATCACCGGCCTGCCCCGGCATGAACACGAGCCATTTCCCCATCCCTCTCCGATCCGGTAAAATCGGACCTGTGGGCGGTTACGCCCGTTTCGGCTCGATTTGTCGGGATTTTCGGGGAAACCACATGACATTTCAGACCCAAGCAGGCAACTTCCGGTTCGACGCCTCCCTGGAGGACATGAAGCTCGTCTACCGCGTCCTCCACCGCCACCTCTCGGACAATCTCGAGCTCATGGACTGCGCCTTCCTGGACGAGCTCCAGATCGCCCTCCAGCGGAAGGCCCAGGAGGAGGGCGTGGACATCGGCCACCACACCGCCTGGGACCTCTGGCTCGGCAACGAGACCCCCGTCCCCTGCGAGGAGCGGGTGAAGGGGAGAAGGCGGCTGGGGTAGGGGGAAGCCCGACTCCCGGCTAAATCAAAAGCAGATTCCTCGCTCCCTTCGGTCGCTTCGGAATGACACCGGGTCCTTGCCAGTCATTCCGAGCGCAGCGAGGAATCTGCTCTTGATTCTTGCCGCATCCTTTTGCGTTACCCTTGCCCCATTACCCTAACCGTAATAGAATGCGCCCGTGATCAAGAGCTTTCGCTGTGATGACACCGAAAAGCTTTTCTTCAACCAGCCTTCGAGGCGCTTTCAAGCCATCGAGGATGCCGCGCGGCGAAAGCTGAAGATACTAAACGCGGCTAGCCGTTTAGACGATCTGATGGTGCCTCGCGGCAACCAACTGGAGGCGCTCAAGGGCGACCGGAAGGGCCAATATAGCATCCGCGTCAACGACCAATGGCGGATTTGCTTCCGGTGGCACGAGGGATCGGCGTACGACGTGGAGATCGTCGATTATCATTAAGCATGTGCGGTCCGGTTGAAGGAGAGCGTCATGCCCCGGAAACTCCCCCTCATCCACCCCGGCGAGATACTGCTGGAGGAGTTCATGAAGCCGATGGGCGTCAGCCAGAACAAGCTGGCCCGCGATATCGACGTCCCTCCCAAGCGCGTCAACACGATCGTGAACGGCAAGGGCGGCATCACGGCGGACACGGCCCTGCGCCTGTCCAAGTACTTCGGCACGACGGCGCAGTTCTGGATGAACCTCCAGGGGCATTACGAGCTGGAGCGCGCCGAGCGCGAGAACGGCCCGCGGATCGAGAAGAGGGTCCGCCCCATCGAGGCGGCGTAAGACCCCTCCCCCTACCCCACCGGCTCCTCGGCCTGGATGGTCCTGAGGATGTGCCCGTCCATCTCCCACTTGAGGGTGCGGACGTGGCTCCCCTCGGCGAGCACCATGAGGGCCGCCTCGCGCAGCCACTCCCCGCGGTACGGGTGCCACGCCCACACCAGGAGCCCCCGGCAGCCGTTCAGCCAGACGGGGCTGAAGCGCAGGCCGTCCCCGATCGAGGCCAGAGTCTCGGCGCAGGCCGTGGCGACGAAGTCCCCTCCGCTCTCGCGGCGGCCGGCGTTCATCACCATCTCGGCCTCGGGGACGAGGATGGCCTGGAGCAGCGCCTTGTCGCGCATCCCGAGCGCCTCGGTGAACTTGGAGAAGATGCGGGCGGAGGCGGGGTCGTCCTGGAGGGGGGCGAAGGGGACGTGCCGGCCCCAGCGGCGGCGCACCTCGGCGCGGCGGCGCCCGGCGGCCTCGGCCATCTGGAAGATCTCGGGCAGGGTGGCCGAGAGGGCGGTGGCGGCGATGCGGTCGCCGTCCTCCAGGGCGTCGCGCAGCACCACCACGGCGCGCTGCTCGGGCTCCATGTACTGGAGCGGGAAGAGGAAGGGGAGGTCCACCCCGGGCCAGCCCTCCTCGCCCTCGAGGGGGGGCCCGGCGCCGGGGCCCGCGGTCTGGACGAGGTCCGGGAGCTCCAGGGTGTCCAGGGGGAGGGGCGGGTGGCCGTTCAGGAGCTCGATGGCCGCCTCGGTGGCGGCGACGTGGAGCCACTCCGGGTGGTTGTCGATGCTGTCGAGGGCGGGGCCCATCTCGACGGCGCGGAGCATGGTCTCCTGCACGGCGTCCTCGGCGTCGAGGATGCTGCCGGTCAGGCGGTACGCATGGCGCCTGAGGGGGCCCCAGTGCTCGCGGGAGAACTGTTCGAGATCGATCATCGGCGGGAGGCAGCCTTCACGCGGCGGCGAACATTTCCTTGAGGCCGGGGGCGGCGCGCAGGGGGGCGGCGGTCTTCCCGCGGACCTCCTTCTCGGAGACGCCGGGGGCCAGCTCGCGGAGGAGGAGGCCGCCCTCTCCCACCTCGATGAGGGCCAGGTCGGTGACGATGAGGTCCACCACTTCCTTCCCGGTCAGGGGGAGGGCGCAGCGCTCCTTGATCTTGGGCTCCCCCTTCCGGGTCACGTGCTCCATGGTGATGATGACCTTCTTCGCCCCCACCACCAGGTCCATGGCCCCGCCCGGGCCCGAGATCTTCTGCCCGGGCACGGCCCAGTTGGCGAGGTCGCCGTTCGCGGCCACCTCCATGGCACCCAGGATGGTGACGTCCACGTGCCCGCCGCGCACCATGGCGAAGGAGGTGGCGCTGTCGAAGAAGGCGGCGCCGGGGAGGATGGTGACCGTCTCCTTGCTCGCGTTCACGAGGTCGGGGTCCTCCTCCCCCTCGTAGGGATAGGGCCCCACCCCCAGCACCCCGTTCTCGGAGTGGATGGTGACGCCCCAGCCGGCCGGTATGTAGTTCGCCACCAGGGTGGGGATGCCGAGACCCAGGTTCACGTAGCCCCCCCGCGGCACCTCCAGCGCCGCCCGGCGCGCGATCTCCTCCCGCGTGAGCGCCATGGCCTCTCCCCTCAGCCCTTCCGGCCCGCGCGGGGCCGCGTGGCGCGGATCTCGATGGGCTTCTCGCGGTTCTCCCCCACCACGACCCGCTGCACGAAAATCCCGGGGGTGTGGATCCGCTCCGGCGGGAGCGCCCCCAGGGGGACGATCTCCTCCACCTCGGCGATGGTGAGGTCCGCCGCTGTCGCCATCACGGGGTTGAAGTTCCCGGCGCTCAGGCGGTAGACCAGGTTCCCCGCCGGGTCGGCCCTCCACGCCTTGACGAAGGCCACGTCCCCCCGGACGGGCATCTCCAGGATGTACTCCCGCCCGCCCATGACGCGGCTCTCCTTGCCCTCGGCCACCACGGTGCCCGCCCCGGTCGGGGTGAAGAAGCCCCCGATGCCGGCCCCGCCCGCGCGGATGCGCTCGGCGAAGGTGCCCTGGGGCACGAGCTCCAGCTCGATCTCCCCCGCCATCACCTGGCTCTCGTAGGCCTTGCAGGCCGGGCCCACGCGCGAGGCGAGCATGGCCCTCACCTGGCGGCGCTCGAAGAGGAGGCCCGCCCCCCAGCCGTTCAGCCCGCCCGCGTTGCTCACCAGGCGGAGGCCCGCCACGTCCTCGCGCTCGCTCAGGGCGCGGCAGAGGTTGTGGGGCATCCCGCAGATGCCGAAGCCCCCGACGAGCAGGGTGATTCCGGAGCGGAGGTCCGCCACCGCCGCCTTCGAGCTGGGGAAGACCTTGGACAAATTCCTCTCCTCGGGTGCGCCAACGGGTAGGGGCGTTCCATGGAACGCCCCTGCAGAGGAGCCGGCCGCGAAATGGGCCTGCGGCGACGGGAGGAATCATACCCGCGCCCCGGGGGCCGCACAACGGGGGGAGGGGGTCAGAGGCGCGGGGCGAGGTTCCGTAGGGGCGAGGCATGCCTCGCCCCTACAACGCGGGATGCCGGGCCTACATGGGCGGATTTCCATAGGGGCGGCCCTGTGGCCGCCCTGCATGGGCCACGCCGGTTTTTGCAGGGGCGGTTCGCGAACCGCCCCTACGGACGACAAGGCCCGCCGCCACGAATGAAAGCCTTTTCCGTAGGGGCAGGCCCCTGTGCCTGCCCCTGACAACGGACCAGGGCGGCCACGGGGGGCCGCCCCTACGGGTGGTGCCGCGGACAGAATATCTGGCCGACCATTTAAATCCGTCCGTAGGGGCGACCGGCCGTCAGAATATGCCCCTACCTCGTCCCCGCCAGGAACTTCCGCAGGGCGTCGTTGAAGCGCTTGGGCTCGCTCACCGAGGGGAAGTGGCCGCTCTTCCTGCAGAGCACCGACTGGGCCCCGTTCGGGAGGGCGTTCCTGAGCCGCCGCTCCGCCTGGGCGCTGAGGCGCCGGCTCAGGCTCCCCCGGAAGATGAGGACGGGGCACTTCACGTGCTTCGCGGCCCCGATGCCGTAGTCGCTCCCCGGCGAGGCCTGGAAGGCCCGGAGGCGCAGCAGCCGCTCCTGGGTGTAGGGGGCGCGGCAGGGCCCGCCGTTCCCCTCCGCGACCATCACCTCCCGCAGGAAGCGCTTGACCTCCGCCGCCGGCCAGCCGCCCTCCTCGTTCTCGCGCCACCAGCGCAGCGTCTCGGCGAAGGAGGGGAAGGAGGCCGGCCGCTCGGCCGCCCGGCCGAGGTTCTGCTGGTGCCCGGAGGCGTCCCGCACCGTCGGGTCCACCAGCACGGCCGCCGCCACCCGCTCCGGCTCCATCCGGGCGGCTTCCAGGGCGATGGCGTAGGCGAAGGAGTGCCCCATGACGGTGAAGCGGTCGAGCATGAGGGCGTTGGCGAGGCCGATGGCGTCCCGGGCGAAGTCCGCCGCCGAGTCCCCCGAGCCCGGGTCGCTCGAGAGGCCGTAGCCCCTCTGGTCGGGGCATATGAAGCGGGCCTTCCCCACCCCCTCGGCCACGGGGATCCACATCCCGCTCTGGACGAGGGAGCCGTGGAGGGCGACGACCGCCGGGGCCTTCCCGCCCCCCGCCGGGCGCCAGTCCCGGTAGTACATCCGCAGGGGCCCGATGGTCTCGTGGCCCGCGCGCCAGCTTCCCTTGGGTTTCATGCGACTCTCCCGGTCAGAGAATGAAATGGAAATGGATACGCCTGCCTTTGTTGTCATTCCGAACGAGCGAAGCGGAGTGAAGAATCTCGGTTCTTGTTTAAAGCAGATTCTTCGCTGCGCTCAGAATGACAGGCCCAAAAGAACATTGCCCAAAGAAATCCGTAGGGGCGGCCCCCCGTGGCCGCCCCGCATTGGCCATGCCGGTTTGTTGCAGGGGCGGTTCGCGAACCGCCCCTACATGGCATCGCCCACCCGCAAGATGGGCCAGCCCGAACGAATCCGGGGCAGGCACAGGGGCCTGCCCCTACGGGCCGAGACCCGGGCATCTCAGGAATATCTCTTCGTGTAGTCGAGCTTCACCGTCCGCGCGGCGTAGCGCCCCGCGCCCTCCCCGACCGGCTCGAAGACGCTGCACTTCTCCAGGTCGCGCGGGTAGACGTGCACCGAGACCGCCGTCTCCCCGAGGGGGTTCGTCACCTGGTGGATGTCGGCGCAGGCGCACACGCACTCGGGCTCCCCCGCCTTGGGGGTATGGGGTGCCTCCCGGCGCAGCGACACCTCCCCGCCCGCCCGCGCCTCCCTCTCGGTCGAGAAGTTCACGACTTCCAGGCCCCCCTCGATCATCCCCACCATCCCCCAGGTGCCGTCGTGGTCGTGGATGGGGGTGCCCTGGCCCGGCCGCCACACCATGGCCGCCACCACGAAGCGGTCCCCCGGGTCGCGGTGGAGGAGGTGGCGCGCGTAGCCCTTCTCCGAGGGCGTCCGGGCCGCCTCCGGCAGCCAGTCCCGCTCGATGAGGAGCCTTCTCAGCGCCGGCTCCGCCGCCCGGATGAAGTCCCGGCCCCGGAAGCCCTGCTCATAGAGGAATTCCAGCGCCCCCACGAAGCGGGCGAAATGCGCGGACTTGGGCGCTGCGACGGCGGTCGTCATGGGAGGGCCCTCCGGAAGGCGCGCGGCGGGATATGAAACCACGGCGAGGGGGGAGGTGTCGAGGAGGGGGAAATTTACCGCAGGACCTGTATCTACCTGTCCTCCCTTTCAAGTCGCCTTCTAGCCAGCACCAAGGCACGTTGCGCCTCAACATTGAAGCCGTCCCTACTCTTCATACGAAACTTGCATCCAACGCATCTCCAGGCCCACCAACCCCAGAAATTAAGTTTCTGTTCTAGTTGAGTGCCACACCGCGGGCATCTTGGTGGATTTTCGACAACGACATCATTCGGATTGAGAGTGGGAACGGTTTCAAGAGAATTAAACTGCGCAATAATCGGCCAATTCACCCCTGCATGATTCAGGTCGTCAAGCGACATATCTTCGGCATTCGGATCTCCACTCCGAACAATCCTACCCGCTAGCTCTTCCGATTCAAGAGCCTGGGATTTATTTCGTCTTACACGAAATAGAATAATTCCCCCCACTAAGATTGCGAGAACCCATTCAAAGGCCAAGAACTTGAAGACATATAAAATAAACGCAAGGAACAATAAACCCAGGAATGACACGGTGGGCCGAAGAAACTCTCTAAGCAGGGGGAAAATTATTTCTTTGAACGAGTCTTTCCGGAAGTTCGAATTAGACAATCGGGAAGGCTCCCAAACTGAGCAAGGAAAAACTCCATGTTCTTACGGGAGAAAAATCTTGCGAATTCGTGATCACCGAATTATTCGATCGATTTTGTTGTCGATCCACTCTGCTGATCTTTTCTGAGCTTCCTTGTACGCCTCATCTGCGGATGCAAAAAGATTTTTGCTTTCTTCGGAATATACTTTCTTTCCCCCTTTGCTTATCTTGATGGAATACTTCCAGCTTCCCATCTGAAAACATTTTATCAGGCATGTATGCGCTCTATGCGTGAAAGGTGCATATGCATTCGCGGATACGAAGGGTTTTGGCATCTCCGAGACCTCCAAAACAATCACGATTGTTGCTTGCTCCGCATCTTCTAATTTTCCATTACAAGAATAATAACATAATCGTGACCACTCTCAGAAGATTCAAGTCTCCCGCCCCCCACAAAAAACCGCCCCGGGCGGCGGCCGGGCCGAGGCCTCTCCCGGGGCGCGGTATTTCCTTCCGTGGTCCCCTAGCTGAAATTCTCCTTCTGCAGCTCCTCGGCGAAGAGCTTGGCCTGCTGGAAGCACTTGGTGGGGCTAGGGGGCGTGTTGAGGAGGCCGGGCTGGCCGGTGAAGGCGGCGACGAAGAGGTCGCGGGCGAGCTCGGCGACGAATCTCTCTTTCTCGGTTGCGTACAAAGGAGGCATGTTCTCCCTTCCGGTTTTGGCGGCGGTTTCATGCGCCGGCGATCGGCCGGCCGGAGCATCCGGCGGATGATGGTAGCACGCACCCGCGCGTCCGCGGCGGAGCGCAAAAAACCGCCCCGGGCGGCGGCCGCGTATGACGCCGCGCCGGGGCGGTCTGAACTCCCCCCCCATCAAGAGAAGGGGGGAGAGGCTGGCTTACTGGATGGCGATCTTGTGGGGCTTGGCCTTCTCCGACAGCGGGATGCGGACGGTGAGGACGCCGTCCTTGAGCTCGGCGCGGGTATCGGTCTCCGAGACGATGCCGGGCAGGGCCACCCGCCGGCTCACGGAGCCGGCGCGCCGCTCGCGCCGGTAGAAGCGCTCGCCCTTCTCCTCGTGCTCGGCCTGGTAGCCGGCCGTGATGGAGAGGACGCCGTTGTGCACCTGCACATCGATGTCCTCGCGCCGGTAGCCGGGCAGCGAGGCCCGCACGACCATCTCCGTCCCGGTCTGGGAGATGTCGAGGGGCAGGGTGCCGTCCTCGCCGTCGTAGCCGAAGGCGGGCCGGAAGGGCTCTTCCATCAGGCGGCTGAGGTTCTGGAGCATGTTCATGGGGTCGCGGGTCATGAGCGTGGCCATTTGGGTTACCTCCTTCTGGGTCCTTGGTTCTGTTCCGGGTCCTATGAGCTCCTGGGGGGCTTCCCGCCCCAATTATCTTCTTCGATGAGCAATATATTTTCTTAGTGTTAATATGTCAAGTATAATTTGCCTGTCTTTTTAATTCAGATAAGTAAATTTCGTGCCCTTTTCGGCCTGAAGATGAAAGTGCGCGAAATTGGCGTCATTTGCGGTAGCGGCTGGGCGCGCATGAGGGGTTATGCTGGGAGGGACGCCGCCCGGAAGGCGGCTGCGTCAGGAGAGGGCCAGGGGGCGGGCCTTCAGGCAGAGAAAATGCCCCCGATGAGGGCACATAAGGGCTGAATTCCCCCTGCTTTTCACGATATTTCACGATATTCCAGGGGAAAAAATTGGCCCGGCGGCGGATTCGGAGGCTTTCCGGGGGCGCGGAGAGGGCCGAGGAAGGCGAGGGAAGAGGGGGGAAAGAGCCCCTTTTTCACCGATATTCACCGATATTCGAGGCGAAAAAATCGCCGCGGAAAGGGAAACCGGCGGGTTTCGGGCGGTCAGGGGCTCTCCCCGGGATAGGCGTGCCGCCGCCAGCGGTAGCCGGGCTCGAGGAGGGCGCCGGGCGACCGGGCGCTCTCGAGGAGGCCCAGGGCGTCGAGAAAAACCTGTCGCTGCTGGGCCGGCCGGCCCGGCTCGCCCAGGGGATGGCCGAGGGGCCAATGGAGAAAGACGGCGCGGGGGGGCCGCACCTGGAGGGTGATCTCCCGGACGATGCTGAGGGAGACGGTGGGGATGCCCGCCGCCTCGATGGCCCGCGCGACCAGACCCACGGTCCGGTTGCAGAGGCCTCAGGCGGGGGCGAGGAGGACGGCGTCGGCCCCGGCCTCGGCCAGCCTCCGGGCGGCGGCGGGGGCGGTCTCCCGAATGAGGCGTTCGACCAGGGGGCCGTCCACGTGGCCCATGAAGCCCAGGTGGAGGGGGGCCGGTCCGGCGACGCGGCCCTCGCGGGCGAGCTCCTCCAGGCGGTCGAGCGGCAGGATGACGTTGAGGTCCCGGTCGGCGTCGCGGTGGTCGTAGTAGTCGTGGGTGATGACGAGGTTACCGCGGGGCGTGCCGGCGGGGATCTCCCGGAAGGTGGGGTCGCCGTCCGGGTTCCGCATGTCGAAGGGGGGCTGGCTCCGGAGGTGGACGCCCCCCGTGGTGACGAGGGCGACGCGGCACCGGGTCAGGGGCTTGGCGAGGGGCGCCCACGGATCGGCCTCCCCCGCGCCTTCTTCCGCGCCTTCTTGCGCGAACCGGCGGCCCCGGGCCCAGCGGTCCACCAGGCCCGGGAACATGCCCAGCAGGCGGGCGGCGAGGCGGTTCCTGGCGCGCCGCAGATCCATGGCGCCGCTTTCTCCTCCAGCCGGGCCGGCGGGTCAGTCGAGGGAGATGCGGCCGCCCTTGCGGGCGGTCCGCAGGGTGAAGCGGCCTCCCCCGATGAGAAGCGAGGCGGCCGTCGCGAGGAGCAGGAAGAGCGAGTACTCGAAGCCCGCGGCCGCGGCGCGGCCGTCCGGGAGGGCCATCCCCCGCATGAAGAAGCCCTGGTTCAGGTGGACGAACAAGAACGCGCCCGCCATGATGGGGATGTTCAGCAGGGCGCCGATCCGGGGGTAGAGGCCGATCAGCAGCATGAGCCCGCCGGCGCCGTGGCCCAGGACGATGTACCAGGCGGAGAGCTCCGGCAGCGGCACCATGTACCGGGTGGCGTTGGCCTGGGCCAGGGCGGGGATCCCGATGACGGCCCCGGCGTAGTAGGCGTGCATGAGGTAGTAGGCGCCGAGCGCCAAGCGGAGGAGGGTGGCCCCCAGCTCCCGGGCGAAGGTCCAACCGTTGTTCATCCGTCGCTCTCCTCCGAGGGTTGGAGAGGGGGGCGGATCTGGATCCGGCGCAACAACCGGCCGAATAGAGTCCCGCCCCATATTGATCTATATTCGCCCCGGATTCCAGGCCAAAACGGCGGGGCGGGAATCGCTTCGCCCGCCGGGTTGTTCCGGCGGGGGGAAGCGGAAGCGGCGGGATGACGTACCGCCCCGGCGGCGGTTTCTAAAATGCCCTTTATGAAACAATAAGATAGCGGGTGACGAATGACGCCCCGGCCCTTCGGATGGAAGCCGCTCGGCCTGGTTCTCCTGGCCCTGGCGCTCATCGCCGGGACGGGGGCCCCCGCCGGTGCGGCCGCCCCCCTGAACCTGGCCCGCGGGGGCCTCGCCCTGCACGGCTACGACCCCGTCGCCTATTTCGAGGAAGGGAAGCCGGTGAAGGGACAGGCCGCGCACAGCCTCTCCTGGATGGGGGCCACCTGGCGCTTCGCGAGCGACCCGAACAAGAAGGCCTTTCAAGCCGGGCCGGAGCGCTACGCGCCGCAGTACGGAGGCTACTGCGCCTGGGCGGTGAGCGAGGGCTACACGGCGGACATCGATCCGAACGCCTGGAGGATCGTGAACGGGAAGCTCTATCTCAACTACAGCAAATCCATCCAGCGGAGGTGGGAGAAGGACATCCCCGGCCACATCGCCAAGGCGGACCGCAACTGGCCCGGGGTGCTGAAGAAGTAGGCCCGCCCCCTTTCACCTCGCGCCCGTACAGGCGCGCCATGCGCCCCGGCGGGAAGAGGCGCCCCATGAACCTTCCACCGGCGGAGACGGATCGCCCGATGGCGGAAAAAACCAGCGGCCGGATTACGATGAGGCAGTGGCTCCCTCCCCTCGTCCTCATCGGGGCGCTGGCGCTCTTCTTCCTCGCCGGCCTCGACAAGCACGTGACCTTCGCTTCCCTGCGGGAGAATCACCAGGCGCTCCAGGACTGGGTCGGGCGGCTGGGATGGACGGCGCCCATCCTCTACATCCTCCTCTACATCGCCGTGGTGACCTTCTCGATCCCGGGCGCGGGGGTGATGAGCCTCGGGGGCGGCTTTCTCTTCGGCACCCTCCCGGCCACCCTCTGCATCGTGACGGGGGCGACCATCGGAGCCTCGATCCTCTTCTTCATCGCCAAGACCTCGCTGGGCGATCCCCTGCGCCGGCGGGCCGGTCCCTGGATGAAGCGCATGGAGGCGGGCTTCGCCGAGAACGCCCTGAGCTACTTGCTGGTGCTCCGGATCATGCCCATCTTCCCCTTCTTCATCGTGAACCTCGTCCCGGCCTTCCTGGGGGTACCGTTCCGCATCTATTTCATCGCCACCTTCCTCGGCATCATCCCCGCCACCTTCGTCCTCGCCTCGGTGGGGGCCGGGCTGGGCAGCGTCCTCGAGAGGGGCGGGGAGTTCAGCGTGGGGGGCATCTTCACGCCGCAGGTCATGATCGCCCTGACGGGGCTGGCCGTCCTCGCCCTCGTCCCCGCCGCCTACAAGAAGCTGAGGGCCCGGAAGGGGGAGGGAAGCCTTCCATGAGCACCTCCATGATCGAGCCCCGCGACGCCCACAACGAGCGTCTTCTTGCCAACGTCCGTCCGCCGGGCTGGAAGAATCCCGAGGCGAGGGGGACCTACAACCTCGCCGTCCTGGGCGGGGGGACGGCGGGCCTCGTGGCGGCGGCGGGGGCGGCGGGGCTGGGCGCCCGGGTGGCCCTCGTCGAGAAGCACTTTTTGGGAGGCGACTGCCTCAACTTCGGCTGCGTCCCGAGCAAGGGCCTCCTGCGGAGCGCCCACGCGCGGGCGGAGGGGGCGCGGCTGGAGGACGGGACGCCGCCGGACTTCGCCTCGGCCATGGAGCGGATGCGGCGGCTCAGGGCGCGGATCAGCCATCACGACTCGGCCGAGCGCTTCAAGGGGCTGGGGGTGGACGTCTTCCTGGGCGAGGGGCGCTTCACCGGCCCCCGCGCGCTGGAGGTGGGGGGCCAGACCCTGCGCTTCGCCCGGGCGGTGGTCGCCACCGGGAGCCGGGCGGGGATCCCCCCCATCCCCGGGCTGGCGGAGGCGGGCCCCCTCACGAACGAAACCCTCTTCAGCCTGACCGAGCGCCCGGCCCGGCTGGCCGTGATCGGGGGCGGGCCCATCGGGTGCGAGATGGCCCAGGCCTTCCAGCGCCTGGGGGCGCGGGTGACCCTGCTCGAGGTGGCGGATCGGCTCCTGCTCAAGGACGACCCGGAGGCCGGGCGCATCGTGCTCGAGGCGCTGCGCCGGGACGGAGTGGAGGTTGTCCTCTCGGCCCGGATCGCGCGCGCCGAGGCGCGGGGAGAAGAAAAGGTCATCCATTTCGCCGGGCCGGACGGCCGGGAGCGCGAGGCGCGGGCTGAGGCCGTCCTCGTGGCGGCGGGCCGGGTGCCCCGGGTGGAGAACCTGGGCCTGGAGGCGGCGGGCGTCGCCTTCGACCCGCGCAAGGGAGTGCGGGTGGACGACCGCCTGCGCACCACCAACCCGCGCATCTACGCCGCCGGGGACGTGTGCTCGCGCTACCAGTTCACCCACGCGGCGGACTTCATGGCCCGGGCGGTGCTGGCGAACGCGCTCTTCCTCGGGCGGCGGAGGGCCTCCGCCCTGGTCATCCCCTGGTGCACCTACACCGACCCTCAGGTGGCGGCGGTGGGGACGCCCGAGGCCGAGGCGGCCGCCCAGGGAATCGAGACGCAGGCCTTCGTCCAGCCGCTCGAGGGGGTGGACCGCGCGGTGCTGGACGGGGAGACGGAGGGCTTCGCCAAGGCGTGGGTCAAGAAGGGCACGGACGAGATTGTGGGCGCCACGATCGTCGCCCGGAACGCGGGGGACATGATCGGCCTCTACACCCTGGCCATCCAGAGGGGCGCGGGGCTCAGGGGCCTGGCGGATCTCATCCTCCCCTATCCCACCCAGGCCGAGGCGGTGCGCAAGACGGGGGACCTCTACAACCGCACCCGCCTCACCCCCGGCGTCAGGAAGTGGATGGGGCGGTGGCTCAAGTGGCAGAGGGGAGGGTAACCCTTCCATTGCAGGAAAAGGAAAAGAAGTTTCCTGCCCTCCCCCTACCCCCTCCCAGAGGGAAGGGGAAATTCATCATCGTCTCGCTGAGGCAGGGTTTCCGTAGGTGCGCACGGCCGTGCGCCCCTACAGGTGTGCGTGAGATGGCACATAGGGGCGGGCTTGAAACCCGCCCCCACGAAGACGGCATCCTCACTTCCCCTTGTAATACTCGATGTCCTCGGGCTTGGCCTTCCACTCCTTGTTGGTGGGCCACTCCTTGGTGCGGGAGACCATGCCCGCCCCGCAGCGCACGCGGTAGAGGAGGGTGCGCTCGGGCCCGTTGGTGTACTCGTGCAGCTCGCCGGCCGGATGGACGATGAACTGCCCGGGCTTCACGTCCACCGTCTGGCCGGGCACCTTCATCTTCCCGCCCCCCGTGAAGCAGAAGTAGATCTCGGTGGCGTCCGGGTGGGCGTGGTTGGGGCTCACCTGGCCGGGCTCCCAGCAGGCGACGGTCACGTCCACCTTGTCCCACTGGGTCTCGAACCGGCCAAGCACCTTCTCGACGTGGCGCTCGGGCTTGAACACCGCTTCCTTCTGCAGATCGTAGACGTGCATGGCAACTCCTTCAGGGAAAGATGGGCCGTTATTTCTTCATCCGGTGCGCGACGTCGTGCAGGCTCCCGCCCTCATCCTCCTCGGGGAGCCCCTCGTAGGACTCGACGGCCTGGAGCAGCCGCTGCTGGGTGACCGGGTCGCGCATCCGCTTGAGGTTCATCCCCTCGATCTTGGCGAAGGCGATCTCGGCCAGGCTGAAGACGATGTTGCCCGCCTCGAGGTGGCCCCCGAAGCTCTCGGCGGGGGTGCACAGCGCGACGTGGGCGTGCACGTGGTAGTCGGCCACCACGCCGCTGATGGCCAGGATCTCGATGCCCTCGGAGCGGTCGATCTTGTAGAACTCGTCCGGCGGGAACTTGGCCGTGGCCGTCCCGCTCACCACGGCGCGGGAGACGCTCCCGAAGCCGGTGAGGATGACGCCGTTCCGGATGCCGCTCTCCTTGCAGATGCGGGTCATGCCCTCCAGCAGGTCCTCTCCCGCCACCAGGCGGGCCACCACCACCTCGCCCAGCCTGCCTCCCTTCGCGACCATCATGTGTGCGTCCCTCCTCTTCCCCCGCTAGCGGGAGGCGAACTCGTCGCAGATGGCGGCCATGAACTTGGCCCCCTCGGTCAGGTGCTCGACCTTGAGGTTCTCGTTCGCGCTGTGGGTGCGGGCGGTGACGTAGCCCACCCCGGTGCTCACCAGGGGTATCCCCAGCTCCCGGATGACCATCCAGGTGGGCGTCCCCCCGATCCCGAAGGGGTTGATGACCGGATCCTTTTCATACAGGTGATGCGAGGCCCGCGCGCAGGCCTCGACCAGGGCGCTCTCCGGGTCGCTCTTGGCCGGGTAGCTCTGGAAGAGCTTGCGCACCTCGATGTCCTTGAAGCCGTGCTTGTCGAGGTGACGGCGGATGCAGGCCATGATCTTGTCCGGGTCCTGGTTCACGACGAGGCGGAAGTCGAGCTTGGCCCGGGCCCGGCCCGAGACGATGGTCTTGACCCCCTCCCCGGTGTAGCCCGCATCGAAGCCCGCGATGTTGAAGGAGGGCACCGTGAGGTGGCGCCGGGGGAGCTCCGCGTCCGGCAGGTCCAGCACAAAGCGGCGCAGAGAGAACTTGCGCTTGCGCTCCGCGCCGCTGTAGGGCGGGATGCGCCGCAGCAACCCCTCCTCCTTCGGGGTGAGGGGCGCCACGTCGTCGAGGAAGCCCTCCACCTTCACATTCTCGTCTTCGTCCTTCATGGTCGAGAGCGCCCACACCAGCCGCCAGGCGGCGTTCTCGTAGATCTGGCCGTTGCTGGAGTGGAAGTCCACGTTGGCGGTGCGGCAGGTGAGCTCCAGGTAGAGGAGCCCCTTGTTGCCGAGGTCGAGGACGGGCACGTCCTCCCGGAAGGTGTCCTCCCAGATGCAGCCGTCCGCCGCGAGGAGAGCCTTGTGAGCCGGGATGAAGGCTTCGAGCGAGGGGCTGCCGATTTCCTCCTCGCCCTCGATGATGTACTTGACGTCGCAGGGCAGCTCCCCGCGCACGGCGAGCAGGGCCTCGAAGGCCGCGAGGCGGCTGATGATGTTCCCCTTGTTGTCGGTCGAGCCCCGGGCGATGACGTGGCCGTCCACCACCCGGGCCTCGAAGGGCGGGCTCGTCCACTCGCTCAGCGGCTCGGCGGGCTGGACATCGTAGTGGTTGTAGAAGAGGAGGGTCTTTCGCCCGGCGCCCGGATGGCGCCCGGTGACGATGGGGTGCCCCTGGGTCCGGTGGATCGTGGCCTGGAAGCCCGTCCGCTCCAGCCTGCGCTTCACCAGGTCCGCCATCTCCTCGATGCCCGTGTGGGTGGTCGAGACGCTCGGCTGGCGGCAAAGCTCCTGCAGGTCGGCGACGATTTGATCCGCGTTCTTGTCGATGTGGGCGAAGACGGGCGCCAGGTCCCTGGAAGCCACGGGCGGTCCTCCGGATTACAGAGCGGCGAATTCCTCGGTGATGGCGGCCATCCACTTGGCGCCGTCGATCAGGTCCGCGATCTTCAGGTTCTCGTTCGCGCTGTGGGTGCGCGAGGTGATGCGGCCTACCCCCGTCGAGGCCAGCGGGACCCCCAGGTGGCGCAGCACAATCCAGGTGGGCGTGCTGCCGTTTCCGAAGGGGTTGATGATGGGGTCCTTCCCGTAGAGCCGGCGCGAGGCCGCCTCGCACGCCCGCACGATTGAGGCCTCGGGGTCGCTCTTGGCCGGGAGGGAGCGGAAGAGGATATTGGCCTCGATGTCCGCGAAGCCGTGCTTGTCGAGGTGGCGCCGGACGCAGGCGAGGATCTTGTCCGGGTCCTGGTCCACCACGAGGCGGCAATCCACCTTGGCCCGGGCCCGGCCCGATACGATGGTCTTGACCCCCTCGCCGGTGTAGCCCGCGTCGAAGCCCGCGATGTTGAGGGTGGGCATGGTCAGGTGGCGCCGGGTGAGCTCCTTGTCGGAGAGGCCGAGGAGGTTGCCCCGCAGCTCGAACTTCCTCACCCGGTCGGCGAAGTTGTAGGGCTTCATCCGATCGACCATGGCCTCTTCCTTGGGGCTCAGGGGCTTCACGCCGTCGAGGAAGCCCTCGACCTTGATGTTCTCCTTCTCGTCCTTCATGGTCGAGAGCGCCCACACCAGCCGCCAGGCGGCGTTCTCGTAGATTTGGCCGTTGCTGGAGTGGAAGTCCACGTTGGCGGTGCGGCAGGTGAGCTCCAGGTAGCAGAGGCCCTTGTTGCCCAGGGAGAGGATGGGGATGTCCTCCCGGGTGGTGTTGTCCTCCCAGACGCAGCCCTCGGCCGCGAGGAGCGCCTTGTTCGCGAGGACGAAGTCCTCGAGCGAGGGGCTTCCGATCTCCTCTTCGCCCTCGATGAGGTACTTCACGTTGCAGGGGAGCTCCCCGCGCACGGCGAGCAGGGCCTCGAAGGCCGCGAGGCGGCTGACGATGTTCCCCTTGTTGTCGGTCGAGCCCCGGGCGACCACGGCGCCGTCCACCACCCGGGCCTCGAAGGGCGGGCTCGTCCACTCGCTCACCGGGTCGGGGGGCTGCACGTCGTAGTGGTTGTAGAAAAGGAGATTCTTGGAGTTCTTGCCGGGCAGGAGGGCCGTCACGATGGGGTGGCCCGGGGTCCGGTGGAGGGTGGCCTGGAACCCCGCCCGCTCCAGGCGGCGCTTCACCAGGGCCGCCATCTCCTCGATGCCCGTGTGGGTGGTCGAGACGCTCGGCTGGCGGCAGAGCTCCTGCAGGTCGGCGACGATTTTCCCGGTGTTGCGCTCGATGTGGGCGAAGACTTCCTTGAGATCCGGATTCCCGGCCACGGCTCCCTCCTGGCGGCGGACGGTTCGCCCGCCCCCCTGATCGGCTTGCTTGCGCGAACCCCCGGAAGATATGATTCCCGCGCCGATTCAGCAACCGATCCGGCGGCTATCTTCCGTCTTCCTGTCCGGGGAAACCCTTCTCAAGGAGCGACCCATGCCCGAAGCCCGCGCCAACGCCAACTGGTTCACCTACTTCCCGGAGGACTACCGCTGGTCGGCCGCCATCTGCGGCATGGTCTCGGGGGCGAGATTCGGCCAGTCCGAGATCGGGGAGGTGGACCAGGTGGGCCGGCGCCTGCGCGAGAAACTCGGGGACGACGAGCACTGGTTCAGCGAATGGAAGTGGATGGGGGACCGGGTGCGGGCGCTGGGCCAGGCCGCCGAGAAGAAGAAGCGCAACCTCTCCGCCGCCTCCCACTACCTCCGGGCCTGCTCCTACTACCAGATGGGCGAGCGCTTCCGCACTCCCAAGGACAAGCGGGCCCTGGACGTCTACAAAACCTCCCTCGACTGCTTCCGCCGCTTCGCCCGCCTGACTGATCGGCCCAGGATCGAGCAGGTCGAGGTCCCCTACGAGAAGGGGAAGAAGCTCCCGGCCTACTTCGTCCGCGCCGAGAACACCAAGAAGGCCAAGGCGCCCTGCGTCGTCTTCTTCGACGGCCTCGACGTGACGAAGGAGCTCCAGTACATGCGGGGGGTGGACGACCTCGTGCGCCGGGGCATGAGCTGCCTCATCGTGGACGGCCCCGGCACGGGCGAGTCCATCCGCTTCCGGAAGATCTACCTCCGCCACGACTACGAGGCCGCGGGCTCGGCCGCGCTCGACTACCTCGAGAAGCGCAAGGACGTGGACGCCAAGCGCGTCGCCGTCATGGCCATCAGCCTGGGCGGCTACTACGCCCCCCGGGTGGCCAGCATGGAGCCCCGCTACAAGGCCTGCGTGGCGTGGGGGGCGATCTGGGACTACCACGAGACGTGGAAGAAGCGCATCGATGCCTCCTTC